>MWBZ01000018.1 GCA_002069765.1 bacterium ADurb.Bin243 | reverse complement strand
TTTTCATAAAATTTTAACTATCTGGCCGTCGTTTTGAAAACGTCGCCGGCGGTACCGGCGAAGAAAATAAAACTGCCTTCGGGAGCGTATATTTCTTTGCTATCGTCTATCGCGCTGTCGAATAATGTGCTTTCGCCTTTTAATATCATTATTCTGCCTTTATCGGGTTTTTCGAAACTGAGTATCGAGCCTTTTTCGGCCTTCAGCCATTCGTTGTAATTATCGGCGCCTATAAAAACCCTGTTGACGCCGGGTTCGATTTTTTTAGCGCAGGACTGCTCGGAAAAAAGGTTCGGTCCGATCAGCGCCCATATTCCGCCTTTTTTTTCGATAAGATAAAGCTCGGCCTGGTCGCGGAATGAAGTCGCCGCTATACTGGCGAAATCGGCGCTTTCAACCTTTTTAGCACCGCAAAAATCTATATAGCCGGGAAGGCCTTTTAGCGAATCCGAAACCACCGGCAGAATCGAGCCGTAAACGATGAACGGCCTGGCGTTTCTGACCAGCCACGTCTTGCCGTTCATATCTATTTTCATAGCAACAGGATTTTTAACCGGCTCGAGTTTTTGAAACGCAAGGTTATCGGCCTCATAATTATCTATGCAGCTCAGAACTATGTATTTTATTCCGGCAACCTCTGTGAGATAGCATTTTAAATCTTTTTCATAATTATAGAAAAAGCCTGCGTTATATTTAAATGTGAAAATCGGAGTTTCGGGCGTTTTATCTTTTTCGCCGCAGTTTCTTTGCGCTTCGTAAATGCCGAACTCTTTTTTATCTTCGTCGAATTTCAGCTCCGCGATCTTCGAATCGCTCGCGTAAACGCCTTCGTAAGCGGTTAATTCATCAGGTATAATTTGCGCTTCCACGGGTTTTTTGACGCTTTTGACTTTCGGGCGCGCTATATTTTTGTCTTTCATAACGCCGTCCAGGATAGGCCTTGCCAGCGCTTCGCTGGACGCTTTACCCGATATTATGTAGCTTACCACGACGCCTTTTTTGGGAACGATCTGCATATCCGACGAATTATAGGTGGTATTTCCGCCCTTGGCCATCACCTGGACGTTCTGCGCCGCGTAGGTAGGAAGATTCACGTATTCCCAGCCGAACTGTTCCATCATCAGCGGGCCCCTGAGCTTATCGGAAAATTCCGTAGGCTGGGTTTTGCGCATTTCGGCGAGCGCCGCTTTAGAAAGGAGCGCCGGGCCGCCTTCGCAAAAACTATATCCGAACCGGCAAAGGTCTTCGGCGGTAGAAGAAAGCCCGCCGGCGCCATACACGCTCAAAGCTTCGTGCGGGTGCTTTTTGCCCGTGGCGGGGTCGTAATAAAAAGCGGCGTTTTCTGGAAGGATCTCGCCCGTGCTCGCGCCGGAATTTTTCATCCCGAGCGGTTTGAATATTCTTTTTTCCGCGAAATCCATAAACTTCATACCGGAAACTTTTTCGACTATTATTTCAGCTAAAGTGAATCCGTCGTTGCAGTAAATCGACATCGCGCCCGGCTTGTGCTTTAGAAAAGCGCGCGACATAGCTTCGAGAAGAATTTTATGGGTTTCGCCGTCTGGCTGGTATCCGGTAGCGCTGCTGGTTCCGGGAAGCCCCGAAGAATGGTTGAAAAGCATTCTAACGGTTATATCTTTATAGCGCGGGTCTTTCATCGTAAATTCCGGAATATATTTAACTATGGGGCAATCCAGCATTATTTTGCCTTCGTCCGCTAAAATCATGACAGCCGCCGCGACGAACATCTTGCTCGTCGAGCCTATGTTGAAGCGGGTATATTTATTCACCGGAGAATTTTTAGATACGTCCGCTACGCCTATTCCTTCGCTGTAAACTATTTTGCCGTTATCCATTATGGCGACCGACGCCCCGCTTCCCTGGCCGCCGGTTATGGCTTTCCACATTGTCTCGCGGGCCGCCGTTATGGCGTTTTTATATTTTTCATCGTAAGCGGCCGCCGGATTTTTAGCTTCGCAAACCGAAGCCGCGAAAGCGATAACGAAAAAACATAATAAAACGATACCCCGGACTTTTTTCATAAAAATCTCCTCTGCAACTAATTTATATCAGACATCATGATGTCTATTATATTTCTGGAAAGGCTTCCGGGCCTGGGAAGCTTTGGAAGCTCTTCGCGCCCGAACCATGCGGCGTGTATTATTTCTTCGCCGTCGGGCTTTATATCCCCGCTTTTATACGAAGCTGTAAAGCCTATCATCATCGAGCTCGGAAAAGGCCACGGCTGGCTTTTAAAATATTTCACGTCCGAAACGCTAACGCCCGTTTCTTCGAGCACTTCACGCGCCACGCAATCTTCAAGGCTCTCGCCCGGTTCCACGAATCCTGCTATAAGGCTGTAAACGCCTTCTGCGAAATTTTTATTATGCGCAAGAAGCATTTTGCCTTGGTTCATCACGGCGACTATTATCGCAGGCGTTACCGCCGGATAAAAAACCCGTGCGCAGCCGGTGCATATTTTAGCGCGCTCTGAAGGCGAATGCCGCGTGAGCGCGCCGCACTCGCCGCAAAATTTAGTGGTTTTGTCCCAGTAGAGAACTTGCGCGGCAAGACAGGCAAACCTGAATTGCGTTTCGTCTAAACAATTGATCAAACTTCTCAGATCGCGAAATTCGAATTCCGTTCCTGTAATTTTAAAATTATCGTCCGCCTGAAAACAATAATAAGAGGCGCCTTTTTCACGGCCCAAAAAGTGCGCGGCAAAAGGAGGGCTTATATTTTTCAAGCCCGCCTTGATTTCTTTATAATTAGCCAGGCTCGAGCCGTTTTCTATTTTTTTTACAAGCAGCCCGGAAGCGTTAAATATTAAAATAAACGAATATTCTTCCAGGCCCGCCGGCAGGCCGTCTGAAAAAAATAATTTATTCGCCGTCATCGTATATTATCACCCATGATTCAACCGCCAGATCGAACGAAGAATAGCCGTTGGCGTTCAAACCTTCTAAAGACGGCTCTATCTTTATTTTTAGATGCGATTTCTTGAAAGTGTAAGGCGCTATGGATATTATTTTCCAGCCGCGCGCTATAATCTCTTTTTCGAGATATTCGTCGAAAGGGACTTCCGGAACCGCTATAACTTTATATACTTTTACCCGCTGCATTGAACGGCCTCCATTCAAAAACTCAAGCGTGGTTGTTTTAAGATCAGAAAGGATAAATTTTATTCTAAACGGCTGTCCGTCTGAATTTCACTCTTGCCAGACCTCATTATATTCTAATTTATTTAAATATTCAAGTTAAAACAGTCTAAAAAATTATATCCAGGCAGTTAAATCCCATAATGCAGGTGTATTCGAAGCGGCTTGAAATCTTGTAAAGCAGCTTCATTCCTATATAATCTTCGTCAGCTTCGCGATCGGCCTTAATTTTTAGCATTAAATCTTCGGCGGCGGCTTCAAATTTAGCTATAAATTTCACGCTGCCGTCTTTTTGAACGGCCGTGCGTGAGTCGATAAAGCTGAATTTACTATTTCCTTTACGCCAATCGGCATAAAGAGCTATTTCTTCGAGTCCGAGTACGGCGTAGTGAATTTTTTTTTCTTCGACGCCGTGTTTATTAAGAAACTGAGACAGAGTGTTTTGATATTCTGAAAGTTTCAAAGTGCCGGGTTCGAGCATTAAGTATAGATAACCGGCATAATCCGGCTCCTCCGAATCCAGCAGCAGAAGCGATTCTTTATTTTGCTTTTTTTTCATCCAGAGCGCCAGAGCGATCCATAAAATCAAAACGATTATTTCGGTTATAATAAACGTCTGTCTGAATAAAAATTCGCTTTTGATTATTAAGGCGAAGCATCCAGATGCCAGCAGCACCGCGAATCCTCTGGCAAAAGATATGAAAAAAGCGTTAAAAGGGCGGTCTATGGCCTGGTATGCGTTTGCCATAAGCCCGTTTAGAATGGCGAAAGGAATCGAAAGCGAAAACATTCGAACGGCGAAGCTGCATTTTTCCATAAGGCCGGGATTTTCAAATCCATACATCCAGGCCACCGCGCCGGGATACGCCAGAAGAAACGCGGTGAGAATTATGCCGGCCGTTACGCCTATAAATATGCCGCGATAAGTGGTCATAATTACGGCCATTTTATCGCTTTCTCCATGAAAAATTCCCTGCAGCGGGGAAAGCGACTCTTCCATTCCATCTCCTAAAACCGTTACAAAAGAGTAGCAATACATCACGACGAAAAAAATCGAGGCTTCATCGATGCCGAATTGCCTTAAAACAAGGCCGTTAAAAACGAACATCACAATAGGATCGTATATATTGTCGCCGATAGCGTTTACGCTATAGCGCATAATTTTTACTAGCCGATCCCGGCCCGGAACTAAAAAACCGAATGAAAAAGCCGCGCACGGCTTTCTGAAATGCAGCAGTAAAATCGCGAAAGCGGCTGTTTGAGAAAGGCCCAGCGCCATAGCGGCGCCCTGCGGGCCCGTATTTAAAACTTTCATAAAAAACAAATCAAAGAAAATATTTATCGCGGCCTGTATTATAAGAACATACATGGCCAGGCCGGGATTATTGTCCACGCGCACGAAATACGTCAATATCAGTTTAAGCGCCGTAATGGGTAGCCCCGCTAAAATCCACGCGCCGTAGCAGCGCACTCCGTTCACCAGCGAAGCGTTGCCGGGATTAGAGGTTATTTCGATTCCAAGCAATAAATCAGCTATGAAGTCGAAAAAAAACAGGCCGGCCGCCGTAAAAATCAGCGCTATCGCAAAACCGGCAAAAGCCACTGAATAAAAAACTTTCCGGGCTTCGTCATGTTCTTTCCGCCCTATATAATAAGCGAAAAGATTGGAACCGCCATAGCCTATGCCGTTAAAAAGCGCATAGCTAAAATATATCACCGGCAGGAATACCGATGCGATTACCAGGCCGTCGGTGCCGTAAATATTAGTAACGATCAAAACGTCGGCCATATCCAGAAAAGCCAGAACCAGCGCCGAAAATATCGTTGGCGGCATCATTAATTTAAGGGCGCGGTTTACGGTATAAGAAGTGTTAGCTTCAGCGTTCATAGGATAAAAATCATTATAAGGTTTTAATTAATTATAAAATATTAATGGATTATACTAAAAACGTAATTTAATAGCAAGCGCTTTATTTTTGGAGCGATTCACGATAGCTAAATAAAAATTAAGCTTCACGCCGGATTATATAAAAACAAAAAATTCACGGCCCGTTTTATGGGCCGCGAATTTTTAAAATTTATAATTAAATTATTAGTTTATCGCTTTATAACTCCGGATAATTATTTGTTCCAGTTATAGTTAGCGGCGTGTTTTATAGTTTTGAAGTTGTATTTTTCGTGGAAGAGCGTTACGTTTTTATTTTTGCCGTTCATATTGAGAGCGAGAACTTCTATAGTTACGTCGGGGTTGAACAATATTTTTTTGTTTTTGCCGAACAGCCAGTGGTCTTTAGCTTTAACGGTAACTTTGTCCATAAGGCCGGGGAAGTTTTTAGCTATGCCTTTGAACATAGAAGAATTGTGGCCGTAAACGTTTTTGATCATCATCTGAAGGGCCGCGTCGCATCCGCCGAAATCGCCGGTCATGAAGTCTTCTTTTTTGATATTAACGCCGTAAGGTATCGAGTGGACATGTATTTTAACGCGTAAAGAAACGTCTTTCATGAGTTTAGCGTTGTAATTCTTGCGAAGTTTTGATATGAAATATTTATCTTTTGAGTTAACCGTAACCACGCAGCCAACCCTGTTTAAAACGAGGAGCTGTTTAAATGAACGGTAAACCTGAACGGGAGCGCCGTATTTATTGCAGAAAGCTTCGAGGTTGGTAACATGTTTTTTAGGGATTACGCAATAATATAATTTTTGGCCGTCTTCATTTCTGACGGAAGCCGAAACTTCGGTTTCGCCGTTAAGTAAAGCCGAGCCCGTAGGGACTTCAACGGCCGAACCTGTCATATCTTCTTCACTTTTAGCCGAAGCGAAAGGCTCGTCGTCGTTGACCGCGCCAAGGCCATGAAGGGCCTGAGCTTTTAAAAACTGTTCCGACTCGTCACTTGCGAAAGCTGAATTAAAAGAAAACAAAAACATAAAAACAACAAGAGTGATAACCGCGAATCTGTTAAACTTCATTTAAACTTCCTCCTTTGGGGGTTCGAATTTTTTATTGGTTATACTCTTAAAAATTGTTTTTGTTCCAAAAATTTTATTTTATTTTTAAATTTTTAAAATTTAATGTTTTATTAAATTTTTAATTTTTCTTTTTTAATTTCAAAACGGTTATTACCGGTTTATGGTCGGACGCCGCATCGTATTCGTTTCCGCCCCTGCAAATGCTTTCGCAAGAAAAATACCCCGGAGTGACGAATACGAAATCTATGAAAGTTTTAGGGGGCGCGGGGCCGCGGCCGCCTTTTGCCGTAGGCCCTTTTACTTTAGCTTTGTCGTAAGTGTTATCCAGTACGGAATTAATTATGCGGTAACTCTTGCTTTTTTCAGAATACCTCGTATTGAAGTCGCCGGTCAGTATGACGGGTCCGTCGAGTTTTTTGATATATTCGACAAGCTCTTTCGCCTGGCCGATGCGCGCATGTTCGGGGAATCCGAAGTGCGTTGAAATAAAATAAACTTTAACCCCGCCTATTTCGAGCCGGGCGCATGAAAGGCCACGCGTTTCGCTTATTGCGGCGCGAGCTGACGGATCGCCGTGCGTTTTAAACTCAAAATATTCTTTATTGTCAAGTTTATATTTTGAAAGAACGGCGTTGCCGTGTTCGTTTATATTTTCTTTAGGGCCCCTGGCCGAAGCTTCGTGCCAGAAGTGGAACATATCGAGTTTTTCGGCAATATAATCAGCCTGATTAACGCCTTTTGTGGTGAAGCGGTTGTTATCTACTTCCTGCATTCCTATAAGGTCGGCGTTTTCTTTTTTCAAAAGGCGGGCAACTTCGTCTAAAAATTTCATTCCGACAAATATAGCACCGTTGTTGGCGCGGCCCTGGCCTTTGGCTATGTTATAAGTGATAACTTTAATAGTATCGCCGCCGGCTATTATAGCGTCGTTTTCGTCATCGTTGCCGTCGTCGTTTTTATTTTTATTTTCATCATTTCCTTTATTTTCTTCCGATTCGATTTCATCTTTTATGTCTGACGCTGCGGCCTTTATGTCGCGTCTGTTTTCAATTATCGAAAATATTTTCGCAAGCATTTTAGCCGATTCATCAGGCTTTCCAAGTTTTTTAGAGCTGAGCGCCATATAATAAAGCGCGCGCAGATTAGCCGGATAAAGCTGATGAACTTTTTCAAACGCTTCATATGCCTTTTCGTACTGACCTTTTTTGTAAAGTTCCAGCGCGGCGTTCAGCATTTCAAGCCTGACTCGGTATAAAGAACGGTCGGCGCGGTTTAATTTATCGATAAGCTCGTTTTTTTCTTCTTCAGGCTTGCCTGTATTTTCAGGAATATTTGCAATTGCCGGATATAAAGATTTGATTTTATCATTTATTGCGTCTATTTTTTCGTTCAATGCTTTTTTCTGTTCGGGGGTAAGTTCCGGCCGCGAAGCGTCCGAAAAGTTTTCCAGCACGGTATCCAGTTCCTGCCTGAGTTTCTGATTGGCGTTTCTTTCTTTTAAGATAGCAAGAAGTTCACCGGCAAGTTCAACCGCATCGGCGATATTGCCCTGTGCCTGACGGCATAAAGTCATAAAATACAGGGCTTTCGAGTTTTCGTTGAATTCGGCGAATATTTCGCCGAAAATATCGAATGAATTTTCAAAATTACCGGCGGTAAATTCATTGTGCGCTTTTTTAAACATAGCCGCGAAAATATGGTTTTTCTTTATACGAGCAAATTCAATTGTTTTATTTTCTATAGCCGATTCATCGGTGCTTTTTACAATCGCAACAGGAATGCTGTCTATGTCAGGCCTTTCCTGTTTTATTTCTTCGAGCAGTTTTTTTAATTTTTCGCCGAAAACTTTATCGTCCGGTCTTGAAACCGCCGAACCGGCGGCGCCCCGCCGGGATAAGTCTTCGGGTCCGGCCGCCGCGCCGTCAGCATCGCTCGAGCCGCCTTTTACAAAAGCTTCTTTAACTTCGTTTATTCCAGCCCGGGCTCCGCCTGTCATGAAAATAACCATAGCCGAGCAAATTAAAAGAAAAATAGCCCATTTTGATTTAACTTTCATTTTAATTCCGCCTTCGCTTTTATATTTGATAATAATTAAATATCAAAAACAAGAAAAAGATTCGAACACAAATCCGAATCATGATTTTAAAATTTACATAAGCGATATACTTAAAAATGCGGCCGTTTGTTCCCGGTATTTATAGTGGCTTCTTCAATCGCCCGGGCTGAAAAATTCCTTTTCAACGTCCGCCGGATCGGAGCTGATCTCCCTTATTTCCTCTCCGAAAGGGTTCATCAGACAATATACATCGCGCGGATAATTCGCGCCGGTATATTTACGCTGTAAAGATATGAAATGGTCTTTATATTTTTCTTGATAGATGACCTTCAGACTTTTGCCGCCGGTTAAAAACTTGACTTCTTTCGATCTCAGATCAATTACTTTGATAGCGCTATTGGACAAAAGCGAGGCGCACATAAAATATATTTTCATGCCGTCCGAAGAAAATTGAAGCGAGTTGATTCCGGCGTTTATTTCATAAACATTTTTAAGATGCTCCCGCGAACCTTTTAATACCATATACGGCTTGGCGGTTCCGGCGAGATCGATCATATAAATATCGCCGACTTCGATATCGCCGCAATCCATTCCAATCGTAACCTGCGGAAAAGTTCGCACGAAGCACAGATATCTTTTATCCGGCGACAATGCCGGATATTTAAAATTTTCAGCTTCCGTTATTTTTTCGGATTCGCCGTTAGAATAAGAAAGATATATCGCGCCGCCTTTTTCATAAACGCTGTTTATCGAATCGGTATTTATGGTTTTATCGCTTTTAGCTTCAAGGCTTTTCAAACTATCTTCTATGAGCGCCGCCGCTTTCATGTTAAATTTCGCGCGGGCCAGGCTCAGCGCGGTTTCACCTTTAATATTGACGTAATCGGGTTTCGCGCCTTTTTCTAAAAGCAATTTAACGATATCCGAATGCCCGTTATAAGCGGCCTGCATGAGCGGCGTTCTTTCTCCCGAATTTCCCAGCGCGGCCTGATCCATATTGGCTCCCCGGCTTATAAGGTATTCGGCCGCCTTATAGTTTCCGCGTTCGCAAGCGCTCATTAGCGGCGTCTGGTTTCTGCCGTTAAGGCTATCTACCATGGCGCCTTTTTCACATAAATATTTTATCACGTCCAGGTCGCCTTTTTCGGCGGCCTTCGCCAGCGCCGTATCGCCTTTGAAATCGCGGATTTCCATATCCACGCCCGAATCGACGAGCGATTTTATGCCGCGAAGATCGCCACGGGCCGCCGCGTTTATAAGCTCGCCGCCACGCCTGGCCTTTTTAATATCGAACAATGAAACGCTTTTTTCGCTCACTTTGACGCCGCAGTACATGCAAAAAACGGAAGAATCGTCAATTATCTTTCCGCAGCTCGAACAACGCCCGGCCAGAGCTTCACCGCATGTGAAAACAAGAATCAACCCGGCAATTATTAACGGCAGCAATTTCGGAATCGTAATTCGAATATTCACAGATTTCTTATTCAGCATAATAACCTCCGTTTCAAGCCGCTGTTTTAAACAGTTTAAGTTTCTTTACCTCTGCAATTCATAAACCGAGCCTATCATGCCCGCGTCGTTGCCGCAGCCGGCGGCGCATATCGATGTGCCGTCCGTAAATACGCCTGGCAGCAGGCCCGTTAATTTAGCCCTCACGGCGTCGATAAATATTTTTTGCCTGGACACTCCGCCGCCTATTATGATCAATCCGGGATCGAACATGCATATTACGTTGGCAATGCCACGGCAAAGCTCCTCTATCCAGCTTTCAAAAATATCGTTATAAGCCTTTACTCCGGCGTTTATATTTTTAAAAATACCAATGCCGTCGATATTTTCATCGGCTCCGCATTCTTTTTTTGCCCTTGCGATAAGCGCCGAAACGGAAGCGCGGTTCTCGTAATATTCGCCCATGCCCTGCTTATTGAAATATCCGACCTCCGCCGCCATAAAGTTCGCTCCCCTGAAAAGCCTTCCGTCTATAACTATCGCGCCGCCGATGCCGGTGCCGACGGTCATGCAGAAAAACGTTTTTCTGCCCCTGGCCACCCCTACCCACATTTCCGCAAGCGCCGCCGAGTTGACGTCGTTATTCACCAGAGCCGGCAGTTTGAATTTATTTTCCAGCGTTTCTTTTATGTTAAGGCCGGCATAGCCGGGAAAATTATCGTTGGCGTAAATTATCGTTCCGCGGCCGCTATCTACGATTCCGGCCGTGCTTATTCCTATGCCGGCTATTTCGGCGTTCCGCACTTTAAGCGACTCGATTATGCCGCAAATCTTCTCCATTAAAAATCCGGCGCCTTTAAAAGCTTCCGTGGGCGTTTCACGCCTTTCGACCGCTTCGCCTTTTTCGTTGACGATCCCATATTTTATAAATGTGCCGCCTATATCCAGAGCCGCAAATTTTTTCATCTTCTTCTCCCGGGCTTTCGCCGGATTTTTTCACTTTTTATACGGTTTAATGTCGTTATCAGCTTTTTCCCACTCGATCTCATTGACTTCTATGCCGGTCTTTTTTGAATATGCCGCCGCCGCGCCAGCCGTTTCGCCGAGCGTCATGCACGTCGGCTGTATCCTCATCGAAGCCTGCAGAATGAAAGAAGCGGAAATGCATCTGCCGGCGACTATCAGGTTGTCTATTGCATCCGTAACCAGAGCTCTGTACGGAATCTCATAATATTCGCCTTTCGCGAGGTAATCGCCTACTTTTTCGCCGTGGGCGTCGATATACCATGCCGTCTTAGCGACCGCGTCGTCGAACTTGCTTCTAGCGTAATAATCTTTTTCCGTCATCCTGTATTTTCCGATTATCCTGAATGATTCGCGCGCGCCTATCATCGAAGCTTCCCTGCTCAGATATGATTTTTCGAACCCGGGTATATTTTTGATTAAAAATTTGGAGATCCTGTATATCATACTTCTCGCATATACTATGGCGGCGCTTAAATCTTCGGCCCCGGTCGCTTTGAATTTTACCGGTATCTCGGGACAGTTCATCGACATGCAGCCGGGTTTTCCGGTAATGGTAAACGCTTGAAAATACTCTATATCTTCCAGCGTCAGCTCCCCTCTTTCGTAGCCGGCCACAAAAACGGGCTCCAGCGCATATTTTATATCCCTGTTACGCGCCAGCGCGATTTCGAAATAAGGCGGCCTGGTGGCGCACCAATTGTCGTTCAGACTTCGCGTGTATTCATAAAGTTTTTCAAAATCGATTCCGCCCATTTCAAAACGGAAACTCATCGGCTGGTTATTGCCCGTTTTTTCATAGCCTTTTTCGGTTTTTACACCCGCGGCCCTCGACAGCACCGCGTCGCCGGTGCAATCGATAAACGCGCCCGCTTTAACCGCTATCAGGCCTTCTATGGTGTTTAATATAACGTATTTTATCTTTTTATCTATCACGACGGCGTCGATCAGATCGGCGTTATATAATATTTTCACGCCCGCCTCCTGAAGCATCGTATCATAAATATAGGCGAGCTTTTCAGGATTGAACCAGCCGAAAGCCGTCACTTTATCGCTCATATCTATGCCCTCGTCGAGCATCCTCTTTTTAATCTCGGCGATGACGGGCGTATCGCTGCCTTCTACGAAGGTAGGCATAAGCGGAACCACCAGCGCACGCGTCTGCGATCCGCCCATTACGATTCCTTTTTCTATTATGATAGTGCTGGAACCGCCCCTGGCAGCCGTTACAGCCGCCGGAACGCCCGCCGTGCCGCCGCCGCATACGCAGCAGTCAGCTTCGAAAAGCACGGGAATCCCGTTTTTAATATAATCAATGGCCTGCATAATGTCCACGCTCCTGAATATGTGAAAAAAACTTAAATATAAATTTTCATTTTGCAATAAAAAAATCAAACTCAATAATTTTTTTGATAAGGGAAGGCGATTGGCCGCGGCCCCTCCCTTCCCTTAAAATCCCTTCCAACCCCGGATTAACCTCACGCTTTATTCTCGAGAATTGCCGGCTTTTCTTCCGCGGCTTTAATTTAATTATGCTCTTTTCAGCAATTTTCTCAAATTTCTTATTTTTTATTCTTTCTCTTTTTTATGTTTTTGCAGACGCGCGCACGCGCGCGTCTGCGCTGCAATAATGGCCTGTAAGAAAGTCAGGATTACGGGTTATAGCTGACTTTAGGGTTAATCAACCTATATTTAAGTTAGTCTCACACCTGAAAACCTTCGTAAACCTGTTTTATCACATTTGATTTAAATTATCAAGTATTTTTCCAAAATAGATACGCAATTTTTTCATGTTTTTATAATCATGTTATTTTTTATGTGAAATCCGTTGCAGATATTTTTGCTTGAATTTTGTTTGAAAATCGAATATAATAAACTTAAAGGAGCCACTAATGAAATTCTTCAACAACGCCGGCCCGATAGTTCCAAAAATGCATTACTGCCTCGATCCGATCGAGCGGATCGATAAGGACGAAATACTTAAACTTATCGAACAACATAAGTATTTCGTGCTTCACGCCCCGCGTCAGACTGGCAAAACGAGTTCGCTGATTGCGCTGCGTGATTATTTGAACGCGGGTAAGCTCTATCATTGCGTATATGTCAATGTAGAAGATGCGCAGATGGCCCGTGACGATATAGAAACGGGAATCCGGACAATCATAGCCTCGCTCGCTAACGAAATCGGCTACAGTCATAAAAATCTCGCCAGAAAATTCGCGGCGGCAAGAAAATCGGTTGAAAAATTAAGCGGAACTAGCGCATGGGGCTCTCTTTTAAACGCATTTTGCATGCCGCTGGATAAGCCGCTGGTGCTTTTGATCGATGAGATCGATTCGCTCGTCGGCGATACGCTCATTTCAGTTTTAAGGCAGATCAGAAGCGGCTATCCGAAAAGGCCGAAAGGATTTCCGCAGTCCATCGTTTTATGCGGCGTGCGAGATGTCCGCGATTATCGTATCCATAGCGATGAAGGAAAAGCCATTATAACCGGCGGCAGCGCTTTTAATATAAAGGCGGAATCTATCAGGCTCGGCGATTTTTCCAGAGACGATATTAAAGAATTATATATGCAGCACACTAAAGAAACCGGGCAAAAGTTCGAAACCGGAGTTTTCGAATATGTATGGGAGCTGACCGAAGGCCAGCCCTGGCTTGTTAACACTCTTGCCTACGAGGCGTGCTTCAAGATCGAAAAAGATCCGAAAAAGGCCGTCACCATGGCACACATCGAGCAGGCAAAAGAAAACATCATCATGCGCCGCGATACGCATATAGATTCGCTTATTCATAAATTGCGAGAAGACCGCGTCAGAAAAGTTATCGGCCCTATGCTCGCGGGCGAAAAAATAACATTTTCAAAAAAAATGAACGCCGGCTCTAAGGAAGAAACGCCCGTAACGCCCGACGACGTGCAATATGTAGTTGACCTCGGATTGATCAAAGCCAGAGGAAGCTATGTTATATCGAACGCGATTTATAAAGAAATTATTCCGCGCGAATTGGTTTATGTGGAACAGCGCGATATAGTCGAAGAGACTTCATGGTACATCGAAAAAGGCAGGCTTAAAATGGGCAGGCTCCTCGAAAATTTTCAACAGTTTTTTCGAGAAAACAGCGAGGCATGGCTCGAGCGTTTCGATTATAAAGAAGCCGGCCCGCATCTTTTATTGATGGCTTTTTTACAGCGCGTCATAAATGGCGGCGGCAGGATATTCCGTGAATACGGCCTTGGAATGAAGCGGATGGACCTGCTCGTCGAATTCGGAAAAGACAGGTTCGCCATCGAACTGAAAGTCAAGTGCAACGCTAATACCGAAAAAGAAGGCATAAAACAGCTCGAAGAATATATGGACCGCTCCGGCGCCGCCGAAGGGCATCTCGTGATTTTTAACGTTCTGGAAAAATCATGGAAGAAAAGGATTTTCACTAAAAAACAAAAAAACGCAATAACAGTCTGGGGAATGTGATAAAATTTAAAAATACTTCAATATCAATACTTTTGCTTTGATTGTTTATTTTTTTAGAAAAAATCCAGAAAATTAACTCATCTTTTTAAATATTGAAACATATATTACAAAAACAGCAAAAAATTACTCATAAAATAATTTTGTCTTATTTAAATATGTCCATAAATCTGTTAATTAAAGAAGGCGTTCTGGATTTTATTGTAGCTTCTATAATTTTGATTATTTCTTTGGTGCCTTTTTCTTTTGCGATGTCGAGAGCGGTTTTATTATTAGAATTTTTAATGTTGTAATCGGTTTTTGCTATCAATAAGCTTACCAGATCGATATTTCCATTAAAGCAAGCTATATGAAGAGGAGTTTCACAGTTATTATTGACGGAGTTGAAGTTAGCGCCGTTATTAATTAACAATTCCGCCATAGTTTTATTGTTAAATTTAACCGCCTGATGAAGAGGGGTATTTGATTTTTTATCCGTTATATTAACACCGGCAAGTTTTTGTTTTATTAAAATGCTTGCGATAGCTAGTTTATCGGTTTCGATAGATTGAAATAATTCAAATCCCGAATTTAAATTTCCGTTTGCAATATTTTCCTGAAGAATTTCATTTAACGACAAGTTGCCGTTTCGGTAATTTTTAGAGTTCACCGGTTCTTCGATGTCATTTGTTTCCGAGATTGTATTAGAAATATTCAACAGATAATTGGTTATTTCTGAATACCCCTTGTTTTCAGCGTAATTAAAAGCTATTTCGTTTTTTGAATTTTTAATGTTCTGATT
This sequence comes from bacterium ADurb.Bin243, assembly GCA_002069765.1. Lineage (GTDB taxonomy): Bacteria > Muiribacteriota > UBA9980 > UBA9980 > UBA9980 > UBA9980. The sequence goes on along the minus strand of MWBZ01000018.1, from coordinate 48,841 downwards.
CGCGCCTTTTTTAATAAGGATCTTCACGGTTTCCAAATCGCCGACAGCGCATGCTATCATTAAGGGCGTTTCACCTGTTTTATTTTTAAAATTAACGTCTACTTTGTTAGAAATAAGTAAATCAAAGATGTCATTAGAATTAGACCTTATCGAATGCATCAGCGGTGTTGAATTGTTTTCTCCGATAACGTCGATAGGTATTTTAAAGTCGATTAAAAAATTAAAAATTACTGTATCGTTATCGGTGATTGCATCGAATAACAGCTCATGAAAGTTTAATTTTTCCTCTTCGATCGATTTGACTATAATATCATGAAAGCTTATTATTGATGGTTTTATCTCCGTGGTTTTTTCGGCGTTTTGAATCGCATGAGGCTGGCCGTTTGTAGTTAATTTTTTGGCATTTTGAGCAGGCTGAGAGGCGTCGACATTCTGGTTCTGATCACCCAAATTATAGACATCGAATTTATCCGTTTTTATAGGCTTAATTTCGCAAGCCGGAATATTTGAGCCAATATTCTGGCCGTAAAGCGATTCAAGATCTTTAATAATTTCGCTAGCATTTTGATATCTCGAACTTTTATTTTTTTGAATTGCCTTTAAAATAATATTTTCAAGTTCGTGCGACATCGAACTATTGAATTTTGATGGTGGAATCGGCGCTTCATTAACGTGTTTCAGGGCTGTGGCTATGGGAGTATCGGCCTGAAATGGCAATCTTCCCGTTATCATATAATACATTAAAATTCCGAAGGAATAAATGTCAGTCTGGCAGTTAAGTTCGTTGCCCAATACCTGCTCGGGCGACATATATTCTGGAGTGCCCATGGTTTCGCCGGCCCGGGTGATGCTTTCGTTTTGGATTAGTTTGGCGATCCCGAAATCCATTATTACAGGACGCCCTTCCTCATTAATTAAAATATTTTCGGGTTTGATGTCGCGATGAAGAATACCCTGATCGTGTGAGCATTTAAGACCGCTCAGAACGCTTTTACATATTTCTACCAGCCTCTTTTCAGTCCCAATCTTATTGAATTTAATATGGTCGGCTAAACTTTCGCCGTCGACAAATTCCATAACAAAATAAGCCTGATTGGTGCTTTGGCTCGTTCCAAAATCAAAAATTTTAATGATATTCGGATGGTTTAACTTAGCGCACACTCTGGCTTCGGTTAAAAACCTTTCCATGAACTCATTATTTGACGATAGTTTTGAAGATAATACTTTAATCGCTACGGGCCTGTCCAATATTTGGTCATGCCCTAGATAAATGCTTCCCATGCCGCCTTCGCCAATTTTTTTAATTATTTTATATTTCGAGTTAGACACAAAGGCCTCCGAGTGTTTTTTGCATTCACTAAAATCGTAACAAATGAATATTATTCTGCTCTATAGCCTCTTTCAAGATAGTGATTAACAATTATGTTATGAGCAAAAAATGGGTATATAAGTCATGAAAGACCGCCAGTAAAAATGCCAAGAATAATTGCTAATATAGCATGGCCCCATATGCCTTTATATGCTAAATAAAAGGCACCAAATAAAAAGCAATATAATCCTGCATTAGAGACTATAATTTGATGATTGTTATATGCATTAAACAATACGATCGAACTTTCACCTCTATTTAAATTATATGATGGAGCGCTGTTGTTATAAGTATTATAATTGTTTTTAGGATTTTGATTGTTTCCATTTATATTAATGACGGTTTGAGGTGAATTTTGCTCGTTATTACTGTTTGAAGGTGTATCATTTCTAACCATACAACCACATTTTACACAAATTACAGCCTGGCTTTTAATTACAGCCGCACAATGCGGACAATAAATCTCATCAGCACCTTTGGATGCTAATTTTACATTTTCCTTTTTAGTGTGTTCTGACCGTTGTAAAAATTCACTATTATATGTTTTGGGTTCATTACTTTTATTAATTGTGCTGCTTTTTTTACTAGATGAAGGACTTATAATCATAAGTGAAGCAGCATTTTTTTCTAATTCGAGATACTCTTCGATTTTTTCAAAGCCCTTTGCATGTGCCATTTCCAAAGCAGTATGCCCATCTTTTGATGTCATGTGTATCGAAGCGCCTCTTTCCATAAGAAGTTTCACAATTTCAAAATTACCTTTATAAGCCGCAATCATCAAAGCGGTTCGTCCCTTATCATCCGTAACATCAGGATTTGTGCCATTATTTAAAAGATCTTCAACAATTTTCTCGTTTTCTGATAAAACAGCAGAAAGGAACATCACAGTATTTGAGTCAGGCATTTATATCACCTTCTTTTAAAATTTTTAAGGAGGTTATATATTTTATTATTTTTATTTTTAGCGATATCGAGAACGGTTAATCCTTTTTTTGTTTTCGTTTTAATATCGGCGCCAGAGTTTAATAATGCCGCAATAATTTCGGCATCGCAGTCGTAGTTGACCGCCATCATTAATAAAGTATATTCGCCGATCTTAACGTTAACGTCGGAGGCCGGGTCCCATTTTTTATCAAGAAGCAATTTTACCATTTCAGCGTCTTTCTTGTACAACGCATAGGCCAGTGGCGTCCAGCCGTATTTATTTGTTGCAGTAAGGCTGGCGTTTTTTTCAATTAATAACCTTGCCATTTCAACTTCATATTTGCCTATAGCCAGCATTAACGGTGTCTGATTATCATTGCATAAATAGCAGTTTACTGCCGCGCCGCCCTTTTCAATCAATAGCCTGGCAATTTCGATATTATTGGCCGTAACTGCCATACCGAGTGCGTTAATTTTCTTGTCATTACGCAATTCGATGTCTGATGCTTCCAGCAATAAGCCGACCGCTTCCATGCTGCCGTTTTTAACCGCGCTCATCAGCGGACTCATTCCATTTTCATTCGTCGCGTCGACGGCAATTCCTTTTTTTAATAAGGCGGCAATTTCAGATGTGTCGTTATTACTGACTGCTTTGAATAACAATTCAGCTTCACCCACCGACTTATTAACCGGTACGATATCTTTTCCGACGGCGGCAGCTATTTCGTCAGAACCGTCATTGACGGAAATTACTTTATTAATGAGGGTTTCGCGGCTTTCGGCCGCCTCAGCTACTTCCGTTTTATCGGGGTGCTTCAAGACGACCGGATTGCTGCCTTCGGGTGACGATTTTTTCGGCATATTTGAATTATGGATAGAATTGGCCGGAGTTTTATTATTTTCTTTTTCTTCATCTTTAAGTAGTTTAAAGATTTTTTCTTCTATTTTAGATTTATCCTCGCCTATACTCGATATTTTTACTTGTAGTTCTTCACACTTTTTACTGATGATGGTCTTATATTCTGCGCTGAGTTGGGAGTTTATTCCAATTGATTCTAAAGAATCGAGAATTTTCCTCGCCTCTATAGCGAATTTTTCATATTCATCGATTACTTTCTGACAGGCGTTGGCATAATCTTTAAGCTGAGGAATTTTCTTGCCCGCTTTAAGTATATCATCGATACTCGAGAAGGGATTTTCTTTATCGAATTGCCTGATTTGTTTGCCAAGTTCGATAAAGGTCATTACCAGTTCTATTTTAGATTTCAAAATTTTGACGGTTTTATAAAGGTTTACCGCCATAGGTAAATATTTTAAAACAGTGGTGGAGCCAACCAGAGGGGTCATGTAAGAAGCGGCTACAACTACTCCGGCGCCAATAGCCACTTTTTTGAGCATTTCTATATTTTGCCTGCGGCTTCTATAAACGGCGAGCGAATCGACCGCGGATGTAAACTCGAGTACGGATAAGCTGACGATAAGATAAATTAAAATGACGGCGACAGCGGAAAAAACGTTATTGAAAACCGTCAGCAACGCCGTTTTGCAAATTCTCAAGTAATTTCCTCCGAGCAAAAGCAAAGGTAATATCGAAGTTATAAACGGTATTGCCGATAGCCAGAAGGTAGATTCAAAAGGTATATCAAAGCCGAGCGAACTATAACAGCCGATCAAAAAACTATCGCAGACATAATAATAGATACCTGAAACCGCCGCGACGCTGATAAACTTATAAAAAACCTTATTTGTAAAACTGAATGCTGAAATCAACAGAATTGCCGCAACGGAATGGCCGGCGAATTGAAAAGCCAGATGGTTGAATTCGCCAGATTCGAATAAATTAGGCGTCAACGCCAGGAAATAATAAAGAGGCCCAATGATAAGTAAAGCAAAAGCAAATTTTAAAAAATTAACGATAAATTTAGATATAAGTTTTCTTTTATTATTCTTTTTTTCATTTTCGTCGTCGTCTTTCGCGTCTTTGTCATCTGTATTTCCGCCGGCAGCAGTTTCTTCTTTTTGGGGCGTTTTTTTCCCTTTATTTATTTCTTCTTCTTTGCGGCGGACCTCTATTTCCTGCCGCCGTTTCTCTTCCTGCTCGCGCCTTAAAATTTCGGACTGCCTGACTTGCGCTTCTAAAATGATATTACTTTCGTTTAATAAAGCGTAATTTTTAAATAAATCAGAAATTTCCTTCAAGTCGTCGCGATCGATAAAATCATCTTTAATTAAAGGAAAACATTCTGTAAGACCGCTTTTGTATATGGTTTTCCCCTTATATTTTTCAGAGCCTGCGAGCGTTTTTAATATTGAAAGGTGCGCGATATCGTCGCGAAAATCTTCTCCGGAACCTGATTTCGAACGTAATGTAGCCAGAAGCTCGATATATTTTTCACGGCACTTATGAAATATTTTTTCATTATTTTCAACATTATCGTCATTAAAATGTTCAACTCTGATTTTATCTAATATGCTCCAGAAGCTTCCGCCTATGATTTTTTTATCGTTCGGACCCATTGAAGAAAAATCAAAATTAAAGTTAATTCCGTTAAATGAAGGCATTAGCGATGAATATTTATCGAAAACGTCAAAAATACTTATTAATTTAAATTTATAATCAGAAAAATATGGCGGGCATTTAGCCAGCGCTTCTGAATCGATATCAAAAGTCAGAAATATATTATCGAGAGGTATTGCGCCGACGTCTTTTAAAATTCCCAATATAATTTTCGAAAATAATTCGTTTAAAAAAAAGCTGTAGTTCTTTTTAACTTTTAAATCGACCATCATTTCAACGAGATTGATTTCATGCTCTTTCTCGAAATAATCGACAGACGATTCGTCAGACAATGATATTTTTTCGGGATTGTGGTTTTCATCGAAAACCATGGCTATACTTTTTTTATAGTTGCAGTAAAAATATATATTTTTCATACTTTGATCACCCATAATCTGGCTATCGCGAATATTATCGCCAATAAAACCACTAATAAAACAAGACCGTAGATTTTCACAATAAAATTTATCTGCGATAAATTAATAAAATAACATGGCTTTTTAACTTCAACCGGCCTGTAACCGTCATAAATTTTTACGGTTAAATCCGAATGAACACAAAGATCAGGCACCTCGAAAAATTTATAATAATTATAAATAAAAGCGAATCGCCATTCGCACGACAGCTTCGGCCTCAATTCAACGCTATGGCTATCTTTTAAACCGTTATCCGGGGGCAATACTTTTTTATACTGGCCTTCGATCATAGTTTTAGATAATAGGTCGCTGTCGATGATCGTGTTATTTTTAATTCCGGTAAAAAACGAAAAATTCCTCATTAAAATTGGAAAATCCACGATATTTTTAACGGTGATTAAAACGGCGGCAAGCTCGTCTAAAAAAACTATATTATTACCCGCTTCAAATTTAGAAAAATATTTCCATATTTTAAACGTGACCGGGTAATTAATTTCAACGGCCGATATATTAATCTCGCTGATCTTCGCGGGAGAGTATCTTATTGCATATTCGAATTTTAAAAACCTTTTCTGGCCGGTATGAATTTCTTTTAATTCCACTTCCGATTTTTTTTTTAACATATTCAAATTGTTCAGTTCGCTGATTTTAGGTGCGTTCACTGTTTTCAATTTAACACATAAATTGTCAGGATCGCGCCATTCGAATTCTACGCCTGAACTGTTTTCAAACGATGAAAGTTCCAGCGAAATTTTTTTAGTAGCCGGCTGAATCGGAAATGAAAATTGAACAAAAAAATTTTGAGGGTATTTATAATCAGGATAAGCGTAGTCAAAAAAAATATATATTTCTTCGCCGTCATATTTTACCGGAGCCAATTCATATTTTTTTTGATCTATCAGTTTTTTTTGCTCGCAGACCAATCCTATTTTGTTTAATTTAATTTTGAAGCCATATTCTACTCCAAAAATTTTCAAAACAATTATGTCTTCAAAGTCATCGTTGTAATCGAGTTTGATGAAGTTATCAGTGAATCTTATAATTACCCTGTCGGCTTCTTCGTCTGTAAAAGCAATCTTTTTTACATATCCTCTTCTGGAAAACACCTCATAATTATTGAACTTTGATCCTCCGGTCAGGCCGATGACGATCTTCGACCTCTGATATTCATTATTTTTAGCGATCTCGACATAATCATTACTGTAAAAATTTACCGGCTTAAAGTATTTCCATGACGAGCTCAGTTTGAATAATGGCGCAACGCGTTTCTGTGCTTCATTTTGAAAAATCGCAGAATAAAAGTATGATACTTCTTCGCCATGCATGAATATTTCAGTCGAATTCAAGCCATCGTTCAAATACAATTCATTGACGCCGACTTGAACATCTATTATGCCGCAGCCTTTAGATATCCATATTATCAAGGAACTTCTGTCCGAATGGATGACGTCTATTGAATAAATTTCAACGCTTTTATTAAAAGCCGAGGTATTTATTTCAAGCCATTCATCTTTAATATATATCGCGAAAAAACCTTCGAATTCTTTATTTAAAGGAAGCCTTATCTTGTTTATGATATTTTTAGAGATATTAATTATTGAAATTCTAGAACCCGAAGATTCAGATTGCTTCGGATGACCCGCTTCAAAGTTATTTATTTTAATATGGCCTGATTTATTTAATGAGCTCGACTCGAATTCGACTGGCGTGAAAATATATTTAAGTATCTCTATTTCAGAACTACTTAATTTTTTGAAATTTTCCTTGATGTCAAGACAGTTTTCATACATTTATCGACCACACCGCCCTGAATGATATTAATCATTTTTTTTGTATTTTTTTGGAATGGCATTTAAAAATTCTTTAAGGCCTTTTTCCAGGTTTTTTATAGGTTCGATATCAGCTATATTAATTTCGCTTACGTCGGAATTTTTAATTTTTTCATTAAATTCGTTAATCTTGGAGGTTACGCCATAAAATTCTTGTTCTATAATGTATATAGCTAATTTTATTTCTTTCGACGTATTGTTAACTTTTACGAGTTTGCTCATTTTCTCTGCTATGTGAATATAATTAGCCTGAGGTATTTTCTTGAATTCGCAAAACTTATAGAACGCATCGATATTTTTCAGTAATTCAGCGATATCCTCGTTTCGCGTGTATTCCATGCAATAAAGTCCCCAATCAGACAGCAGGTATATTTTATTATTTAAATAGATTATATGGCGTATTTTTGAAGTTATTGTCGCTATATCTGATTTTTCAGAGAAAAAATGATCACCTGGCATTAAATAAAATAATATTTTTTCGCCACCATTTTTAAGGCCTATGAAAAAGCATCCAGATTCGCCATTTTTAAAGTTAATAGTTAACGCCTCGCCTTCGATTTCATTGATTTCTTTTACCGATGACGAATCATTAAATTTAAAATTACCGGTTCCGGTTATTTGTATTATGAAGGCCTGCGAACTTTCTTTGTTCTTGTTCCAGCATATAGTGCCGTGATAATTAGCGCCTGAGCCTATATATAAATTGATGAATGGAATATTTTTTAATTTACGCTCTGAATCGTTTTTAAAGAAAATATACTCTTTAAAATCCGGATTCAATTTTTTTGACATATGTTTTACAAAATATCCTCGATAACCGCTGGCAAATAAAAGATGGTTTTTATCCGAAGATTTGTCCTGATATAAGGCCAGATTAAAGCAATTTCGCCCTGACTTTACATTAAAATCAATTTCCCGGCCGATTGCGCCTTCAATATCAATGAAACCGATCGACTCGATTTTTTTAAAATTAGATTTGGGGTCGAATTTCAGTTCAAGAATCCTTGCGTTTGAATCATTCATCTCAGAGCATGAATTTACTGCGAAGTAGAACGAGTTCTGCCCGTCATGAAGAAGCGATACGAACGTTTCATCAAATTCATATAATTTATAGTCTTTTTGTTGCTGAACATATTTAGTTTTTGAGATAAAATCATATTGAGTTTCATCGTTTTGGGTGATGTTTTTTTTCACAATCACATTTGATATCTCATGTTTAATTGAAGATTCCGAATTAAGGAATATTATTCTCGATAAGCCGGTTTCTTCATTTTTAACGGCAAATATGAAACAATATGGCGTCATCGCTATATTAGACGAAATAAAGTTCTTATTGCTGTGGCCCAATTCGGTATCCTTCAGAGAAGAATATTTATCAAAGCATTTCAAAACACTGGCGTCGGTATTTTGGTTAAGATCCATACCGATGTCGATTATTCTGTATGGCGTCGATATGTATACGCGGCCGTAATAAAGATACAAATGAAAATCGTATTGTGTTTCGCTTTCGCTATCTTTAAAGTTGTGTTCTGAAGGAAGTTCTTCAATTTCTAATTTTAACCTTCTGCTTCCTGGATTTTTCTCGCTTATTGAACATAAGCACAACTCATAACGGTTTTTAACTAAACTATCGTTACGTCTTGTATCACATAGAATATAAATAATGTAGTCATAACCAACAATCCAGTTGGACGCGATGTTAAAGCCGTCTTCATGTATATGAGCCGCCAGAGGTTTATCGTTTAATTTCCACTCGTAGTTGGGCCTAGACTCGAAATCTTCGAACCGCATGCATACTATGCCGTTCTTACGGTGGTTGACTTTTGGCTCATAATAAAGAGCGCCGGTATTAAAAGTGATCCCGCGCCCGCAGCAGCGGCAAAATATGGCGTCGATCCTGTTGACTGATTTGCATGCCTCGCAGTTTACGACGAATTTTTTACATTCGCCGCAATAAGAGTAATACTTTCCTTCTGAGATTATAATTTCTTTATTGCCGCATTCATGGTAAGGGCAGCTCTTTATTTTTCTGGACACCTGAAATACACCTTCTAGAAAGCAAATAAGTTGAATTCACTAAAACAATTTAACTTTTACAGTTGCTTTATATGATTTATTGGTGACTTTGTCATGATAACATTCGTATATAACATCTACTACGTCATATTTTTTAAGTAATATTCCAGCTTCCTGCTCGCTGGCTTCCTCGAAATTTTCGTTTATATATTCCTGATACTGTTTGTCTTTGTAATTGACGCCCATAGGAACGAAAAAATATTTTCTATGATAATATTCTTCAATAAAAGACGCCATATTTTCATATAAAGCTTTAATCGAAATGTATAATTTTTCTTCATTCGCGTCTAGTTTATTTAATTTTTTGACGAAGTCCAGCTGCCTGAATTTTTTAACGGCTATTTTTTCGATAACCTGAATGGAAAATTCTTTCACTTCGGATATGTAACCGACGAGTTCGCTTTTTTTAGATGCGATGTATGCGTGGAGTTTCGTCGACAGTAATTTTTTAATTTCTTCTTCGCATTTGTCCTTAAATTCAGGCGATTTGATTACCGCGGCAGCATCCGCATTGGAAATATCCATATCGCTCAATCCGGCGAAAGTATTGATCAGTACTATACCAAAAATTTCCGATGAGTTTTGCGAAATATCATAATTAGCGAACCGCTGCACATCGATTACAGATAAAATTTTATCTATGGCCGGAGCGTCCTCGCTATATTCCTTTTCAAACAAGCTCTTATTAACTTTCAGTTCATGGGTGAAAATATTAATGGATTTAAAATTGTTGTGAAAAGCGTTGTGCGCTTCTTTTAAGGCGATAGCTTTAGTTTTTTCGTATAACTCCCCATATATAGAGCCGATGATAACTATCAGATCCCACATGTGGCGTGAAATCAATTCAGAGTTGTTGATCTTCGGGAGGCCTTTTTCAAGATAATTTTTAAACACTTTCGGTATCGTAACCGCCTGGCCATTCACTTCAAATAATGTGAGATTTTTAAGTTTATCTTCAATGCCGGCGTTAACTTTTTCTTCCATCGTGGCCTTTATCGTGCTGAGCATTTCCTTTTTTTCGAGGATAAAGTCGCTTTTGGACAATGTATCTTTAAACATCGATTTAATTGTGGCCATGTCAGATTCAGAAATATTAATTGTTTTTATTGGAAGAGGTTTAAGTTCTGGCACAGTCTTTGATCCGGGCTGAATTGAATCTAAGCGGTTGTAAATATCATTTAAGCCATTTACCGTATTATTCATAAACTTAAACGAATAAATAAATAAAACTAAAGCCATTATGGTAATTAAACCATAGAAAATAAAATTAATATTATTAGAAAAAAAGTTAACTGTAGTTTGAATTGTATCAAAAATAAAATTACTTTCTGATGTGTTACTATCCTTGCTACCTGTCGGTATATCTTTATTTTCATGCTTTTTTGTTTGGCTTTCGGTAGGCGTAGATGAAGCAGTTGCAGACTTTGCGGTAGGTTCGGAAGAATTCCCAGTTCCCGCAGTCGAACCCTCAGACTCGGTAGAACTTGTAGAACCTTTTGAATTTTCATTAGCGGCTCTGACATGCTCAACAACAGGAACTAAAAATATTAGCATAATTGTAAAAAATATTAAAAATAGCTTACACCACCGCGTCATAAATCATCACCCCTGATATATTATTATTTAATTTTATTGATTTATTAAATACTTTCCGACCGTTTTCGGCGCTCAAATTAATTTTAAAATATTCGCTTTCGAGGAATATCTTAGCTTCAACCCCGCCGGGCATGTTTTTTTCAAGCAGATCCGATTTAAAATCGAATAAAATCCTTGAAACCGGATATTTATCGAATATTTCAATCAATTTAAATTTTTTTACGCTGTCGAATTTGTATCCTTCGTTTTCATTGATATTTACTCCGCTGCCATTTACTTCAGCCACAAATAACCTTCGTTTTCTGACGAACATTTTATAAATAAAGGCATGGTTATGAATGCCGTGGAACATCTCGACTATCTTTCCCTCACTTATCCGTTCCTCCTGCATGGGCCTTTCTACTTTTTCAATTTCTATAAACCGGCTGTCGCCCTCGACCGATATTTCGAAATCATATTTGACCGCCCCGCATGAAATTTTTAAATGAGGCGTTCCATTTTCAATTTCAGGGCATAACGCGAGAAAAATGCTTTCAGGTATCAGATACATCCTGGATCCGGCCGTCTTTAATATGTCAAATAATTCTCCGTAATTCATCGATGTAAGCCAGTCGGGCACGATTAAAAACAAATCGCCGCGTTCGCTATCTGCTAGAATCTTTTCGACTGCATAACATAAAGTTTTAAAGACAATATATTCGTTTTCGACTTTAATGTTCATTCTGAAATCACGCGGAAGCAAAACCGACTGCCTGAAATTCAATACTTCGTCGTCGCCAGAATATACGCCGTTCATGATATTTAAAGTCGTTTCGTCATAAGAATATATGGTGTTATCCGAGGCAAAATATATGTAATTTCTAATAGACATCGTCGATCAACTTTTCCGGCAGAGGCTGAGGTTCGAATTGAAGCATTATTTCGTTATTGTCTTTCTTTAAATAAAATTCAAAAAATTCGTATTCATTCACTTTAAAATATATCTTTGCGCTGCCGCGCCTTTTGTTTTCATCATAATCGACAAGATGGGCCGGAATATTTTTTTCTATGATCCTGCCGGCGCGAACGAAATTTTTACGATTGATCTCGTTTATAGAAACCCTGTCAGATGAATTATCAGGATTATCCGGGCCTTTATTTATAAATATTTCTATTTCTATCTTAAAATTTGGTTCTTCTTCGTCATGACCGATGTTGACGACGCCTTTATAATCGAACGAATGCTCTAATATAGTTTTTTTAGAGCCTTTTCCGGTAATGATGTCCGTATTTCGGGTTATAATAGGCTGAAAAACATCGCTTTTGAGTTTGTAGCCATAGCTGCTTTTAATTTTATTCATAATAGATTTCTGGACATCAAAGGCCTCGCTGTTAATGAAGTAGGCAGCTCCTATTGCCACGCCCGATTTGCAGAGTTTGTCATCAAAAATAACGAAATCTTCTGCCGCTACACCTTCCCTGACATATTTTTTTTCGAAATATTCCCGTATCTGACGGCTTTTGCAGGTCTGACCGCTCAATAATATTGCGTCTATTTTATCGAAATCGATCTTTGCGATATCGAGAATATTAGCTACCAGATCGTCGGTTTCCCGCAATTTGGAAAATAAAATATTTTTATACTCGTCAAGACTTATGTTATGCTTGAAAGGCCTTGAATTTCCATCGTTTTTTGAAAGGTCGACGGTCAGCGTAACTTCGTCATTATTGTATTCTGTTCTGCTGAATGACTGCCTTCCTTCCTGTGTAGAAAATGTTATTTTTATATTTTCCGCGGCGTCTCTGAGGCGAGTGAGATTTCTTATCAAAATATCGGAGTTATGCTTTCCTGAAATATCAGAAGCTTTTTCTGATAGTATCGCTTCGTCAAGCATATCTATTCCCTTCATATTTTTGATCAGGTAACGCCTTATATGACGGTCTATCTTGTCTCCGCCAAGTTCGCGGCCGTTACATGCTAAAATCTCATGATTGATTCTATCTTCTTCATTTGACTTATCCGGAAGCGTAAATTTTACTAGAGCCAGATCGACCGTGCCGCCTCCAAAATCAATATTCAGGTAATACAATTCGTTTTTGAATTTTAATAATTCGTCTATTTTCGATTTATATTTATCCATATACCCGCAGATATAAGCGACCGGCTCCTCGAGCCATTCAATTTGATCTATTCTGAGATCGTTCAATACTTTTTTTATCTCGTTTTTCTGAGCGTATTTAAAATCGACCGGATGTGTAAGAATGATTTTTTCTATATATTTTTCCAGATCGCCCTTGGCTACCGCTAGTATATCGTTGAGGAACATCTTTATGATATCGGTCGATTGTTTTCTGAATGGTTTTATCTGTCCCGAACGGTCGACAAAAGTTATATCCTGGCGATTACCAAGAAGTAGTTTCATTGACCTGGCAACCATACCCGGGTTTTCAGTCTGTTTTAGTATGGCTGCGTTGCCAACGATGCGCTCCGACTCGTTCGCAAAATAAACAATGGAAAGAGAACGATCGGTCTTACCTACGTGGTTTTCACGCCTGTCGTAATCATCGAACTTGATGCTGACACAATCGCCTCTGCCGGAATCTTCTGAATTTAACTTTCTGATTGGATAATCATCGATATGGCAGGCAAGGCAGCTGTTAGAAGTTCCGAAATCTATGGCGATAGATTTTATACAGGGTGCGACCTTTTTCATTTCAAGCGACATAGCCTGAATATATTCGTCATAATTGTCAGAAGAACTTTGGGCCGAATTTGAAATTATTTTTAATTTCATATCGCAATAAAATTTATTGTCATCAAAAGCAATAGTTTTCGCCAGAACTGAATCTTTGAATTCAAAGGCAAAATCGATTTTGTTATCAATATTTTCATAGATCGGTTTACCGGTTTTATCGTATTTTTTATAAGAAAGTTTGAAGTTTGTTTCTTTATTATTTTTTATATTGAGTATTTCATAAATTTTAATAGGAGGGCATAACGGCAGATCTTCATAAACTATAGAATTAAAGTCCTGCTCTGAAACCGAAAAAATATCTCTAATTTGATCAATTATTTTATATTCAGGCGTATGTTTTGATTTTGTATCAGCCAGAGACATAAGAAAAGCAAGAATAACTATTTTATAGAATTTTTCGGTTATCGCGTCATTTATCGATTCGGCGAGAAATTTTGTGTGCTGGATATCTCTTAGCCACTTCACTTTTTCCTCTTTTGTTGGCATTTTTGTTTTGAAAGATTCCTGAAATTTAATAAAAAAGCCATTAAATTTTTTGGCCTGGTCTTTTAATGTGTTTATCTTTTCAAATTCTTTCGCTGATTGTACAAGGTCGCACAATATTATCCTTAAAGCCAGCATGTAGATGTTATATAGAACTTTATCATCGCTGATAATGCGGTTAATCTCATTTATAAGCATCAGAAAATCATATTTTCTTTTGTAATTTCTGATATAAGGGTCTACAAACTCAAATTTTATATCTTTTATAACCAGTTCCTGATAGCCTTCGTTAGAGATTGATACTGCTACATTTTTAGTAGATGCGTCAGAAACTTCTATAAGCCTTTCGGCATCAAGTTTTAATTTGGCTGGATATTTAAAAAGCCAATTAACGGGAGTTTTGAATTCTTTCCCGCGATAACGCAACACTAATTCAGCATTGAAATTCCATGTGTTCTCAGAAGTGCTGACGTATTCTTTTTCAAACTCATTTTTAATATTTTTTACTTTAAATTTAAAAGGAATTTTTTTAAATGGTGGATTGAAACCTATGCTGAAAGTTTCATTCGCTGAATCTATTTCAAAAAAATCAACGGCTTTCATTTCGACCGCATTTCCCTGAGCGTCTTTTATTATTACAAAAAATTCATCCTTAAGGCTCAGGGAAACTTCAGTGCCGCCTTCATTTCTGAATTCGAGGTAATAACCATCGGCCGAGGATAGCATATTAACTTCTTTGCCGCAAAATTCAGGGCGCAGAATATTGACGATAGCCGGTTTCGTGACTTCAAGTTCAAAGGTAAAATAGTAATCGCTGGATTCATCTTTTATTTCGTATTTTGCGGTTATCTGGCCTTTTACATCATCTATGGATTTAACTCCGAAGGGTAACTCATATTTATCACCTGCAACGATCTTTACGCCTTCGTGTTTAGATATCAGATCAAGGTTCTCCGACTTAAGACAGTTTAAATTCATGCTCAAATCGAGTCCGCAAGAATTTTTAATTACAACGAAGCCCCTGCCGCCATTTTTGTTGATTTCATCGTAATCAACGATTTTTTTAAATTGAGGGTTATTGCCGCATGAAATAAAATCATCCGAATCGAACGTGGCCGGATTTTTGTCGCATCTTTTCACGCACCGTTCACATTGAAGGTTGCTTTCCCGCCCGTCGCCGGATTTCCATGAAAGCCAGAACAACCTCAAAATACGGCCGCACCTGCTGCAAAAAATATCTTCGTTTTTAATAGCATATCCGCAACTGCAATTCATAAAATTCTCTTTCCGGTAGGCGATATAAAACTTTAATTTTATTACAATACTTGAATGCGTTAATCTTTAAAATCTCCGTCTTCAGCCCTGAACTTTATAGCCGCGGCGGGTTTGTCTTCGTATATCCAGTCGAAGATTTCAGCTTTGTAGAGTACCCGAGCTTTTTCCCATTCAATATCTTTAAGATCGTATTTTTTCATCTCACCGAGGATATTCGGGCTGATATGAGCCGCATCTATTTCTTTTTGTATTATATCTCTTAAAAGGCTGTCCACATTACCCTTTATAGCCCTGACACTATTATCTTTATTTATCTGGTTTTGCATTTCATCTTTAATGCTATTATTATTGTCCAGTATCAGACGATTGAGATATATTAGCGCAAAATAAAGTTTTCCTTTTCCTTTTTCACTTAATATTCTGCCGTTATATTTAAATTCTTCACCATTCCTGTATTGGCTTTCAAGATAATCCTTGACGGATAAGCTCTTTTTTAAGTGAACTATAGTCTCATCCATCTCTTCCAGAGCCATTTGACCGAGTTTTAAAGTTTTTTTATCTTCTGCATCACCAAGGGCACGCTGATAATTAAATATAAATGAATTGTCATCAGGATCATATTTCAAGACATTAAACAGCATTGACATCAACCCGATTTTTAATTTATTTCTGTATTCGTTCACCGTTGAAAAATCAAATATCGGAATCAGATCATGGAACTTATCATTATCTTTTTCAATATGCAGAGGACGGGCAAAATCTTTTTTTAATTTGTTATATGAATCTTTCAATTCTTTTCCGACTATGTGGCAGAAGTAAAGAGGAAATCCGTGAAATTCACTGAAATAATGAACACTGTCCTCATTTTTTTGAGTGACGAAAATATTGGATATCGAATTATAGAAATTGCTGAAATCCGATTTATTTTTAAGTATTTCGTGCCCGAAAACCCATCTGAAGAAGTTGATATTTAATCTGCAAATTTGGTTATTAGCAGCACCACGAACATCGGACGCCTGTTTAAAGCAAAAACTGCTTAATTTCATCATATCTTCATGATTTTTTATTATCGCATGATCACGGCTTACCTCGGTCGTGAATATATTGAATTTTTTCTTTTCGACAAGTTTTTTATTTGTATACTCATCAGCATAGTTGTTAATAGCATTGAATAATTTGTTAAAATCATGTTTATCGGTTATTTCAATGATATCTTTTATAAACTCGTTAAGATCTTTTTCATTAATTCCTTTGCTTTTATAGTAAGAGCGTTTCCACTCTTCTAAATAATCTTTGAATTTATTTTTATCGTTATCACAAAAAGCCGTGGAACTAAGGCATGTAAAATCATCAGCGACTTCCTGATAGTAATCCTTAATAATTCCTTTGAAATCTTTTCCTGTAATTTCACGGCCGTCCTTAATTATCTTTACAGATTGAGGCACTTTATAATTCGAATAAAATTTATACCTTTGCTCAAGCAAATTTTCTATCTCTTTTATCTTTTTCTCGTAATTGTTTATTGCTACAATCGGTAAAAAGCCACATTTTGAATTTTTGGCATCTTCAAAAGGTTTAAAAAATTCCAGCAGGTAATTATCATAATATTCGTTTATTAATTTAATTAATATTCCTCTTTTAAATTCATCGCGGGCAGTTTTAACCAGCATATCCTTGAGAGGAAGCATATTTTCGGCCAGTATTTCATTTTCTTTATTTTTGATATCTTGTATATTTTTATCAATGACTTTAATTTTTTTAGAAAGGGCGTCCTGTCCCTTTTTATATAAGCCCAACATTTCGGCAATTTTAAACTGATCGCCTTTTTTAAAAAAATCATCGTAATCACCGTATTTAGACCTTATTTCTTCAAGAGCTTTTCGTTTTTTTTCGGAATCAGCATTGCTCTTTTTAATATTTTCACCGACCTCGGACAGTTTTGATTTCAATTCGTTCAAACTAAGGTTTGTGTTCAGTTTTTTAGTTTCAGAATCGATCGCTGCCTTGAATTTTTCTATTTCTTCCTTTAATTTGTTAAAAAATACCTTAGTTTTTTCGATACCATAATTCGTGCTGATATTTGGAATTATCATAGAATGATTGTCTATATGCTTATTATTATAGAATATTTCCCAAAATTTTTCACCGATTTTCAATCCTTCTATTTTTTCTTCGATTATCATGTTAAGATTGTTTTGTATTTTTTTAACGAACTCGCCCTTTTCATTTGAATTGTCGCTCATATTAAGCTTAGAAATTATATCTTTAACGAATGTATCATAAATCTTTAACGAATCGAAATTGTTGGCATTTTTAAAACAATCCGATTGAATAAAATTATTAACAAGATCATCGATCATGTCGAACACTGTTTTGTTGTCAGACTTTGAATACATTGTTAATTCTCTGAACGGCATGGAATTTTCATTATTGATCGATATAAAAAAGGAATTAGCGAATTTAGCCGCAAGGTCGTCGATTTCATTAGGCATAAACTTTTTAATTGAATTTTCTTTGATATTACTTATTATGTCAAGCCCAAGCTGTGCGCTGCATGCTTTTTGAATTCTTTCCTTAGGTATTCCAATGCGTGAAAGTCCGTATGATGAATATTTACAACTGTAAAAATTGAGGTCAGTGTAAAATGTGCCCTGTTCTTTATCGGAAACTTCAGAAAAAACATAGTTATTTAAAAAATCGCTACAGTTTGAAACGGCACTGTTTCTAAGTGAAGCGAATGTTGAAGAATCAATTTCACAGACAAGATAATCAGCGACTGTATTGAATACTTCTTGAATGGTAGCGAAAGACTGACCATTTTGATACCTATCACCTGAAATAATATAGCATCTGTTAAAAATAGGCCCGCTAATAGACTTTTTTTGACCGTAAATCCATTCGGCTTGAAAGTTATTATTTGGGAACATATAATGCTCTATTTCTTTAAGAGCTGCGTAGCCATTAGAACTGAGCCTGTCCGCATCGGTAGTGACGTTTTTAAAAGCACCGGGTAGAACAACGTGGGATATTATTTCATGTTTAGCATTAGCAGTATTTGAATCGTCTTTTAATAATTGCTTGCATAAAAATGCCATATCAACAAACGAACCGCAGCCGGTTCCGCCGGCAACGGAAAAAACGAGAACTATTCTAAAGGTCTGGTCACTTCCGTGTTTTGTGCCAGTATTTATTGTTCCCAGCTCGCGTAATTTTGATTTTACCGCTCTTTCAATTTCATCATAACATGTAAAAAAAGATAATCTGCTTATTTGCCGTTGTTGACCTGCTCCTATCGAAGTATCCATCGATTGAAGTCCTGGAGATATCCATTTTGAAATATTTGAAACATTAGGCTGTTTTTTCTTTATCAGCTCAAGCGTTTTAGCTGTATCGGGTTTTATGAGTAATAATTCGTCATCCGTAAAAGAAAACCGTTTAAAATAATCGTCGCTATAAATCCCACGGTCATCATATTGAGCGGATTTTTGATCGAGATCGTAATATAAAAATTTTATTGGGAAAAGTTCGTCATCTTTAAATTTTTCTTCATACTTTAAAAAAAGGTTTTCGCGCATTCTAAGCAATATATCCTTTCCTGTTCCACCCAACCCAATATATAACGTTGGAACCTGCTCAAAATTTTTCTCGTCTAATTTTTCTATTAGATCGGTATTTATTTCTTTAGCATCAAATTTTCCAACATATTGCATAATTTATTCACACCTTTCAATCAAAAAAATAATATTTTATAAATTAAAATCGTTTTTAATCAATAATGATCCGTAATAAAAATTTATTAGTCATCGCTTTCAGCATCGGCCGAAGATTTTAAACTGAACGCCTCGAAAATGAAAAACATATAGATCAGACCCATAAAAAATTCTATGGTCACATACAGATTAAAAATTCTCATAATGTCTTTTGTGAAATAAATAGAAGTGGTCCAGCCCGCGAACAAACAGAAAATAAAAATTTTATAAAATTGCGAGACGACGGTTTCGGGAGCGAGGTTTACGTCGATTTTTCCCATGGCAAAATAACATGGTATATAACCTATGAATATAAGAACTGCTGTCACTCCGACTAATTTAGGTATGTTTTCGCCAGCCACTGCGCCCATAAAAGCGTTTTGAATATTCACCCATTTTGTTTCATTTTTCAATGAATCGAAAAAGATTTTTACTTTATCAACTACACCTTTTTCACCTCCGCCTTTTACCTGTGGTGTGGGAGTATCAGAAACAGGGTCCGTTTCGGAAACCGTTTCCGATTCAGAGGCATTTTCAGAATCCTGGGCCCGGGCTAAATCGCCGCCCGGAGTTAAAAATGAAATCAATAAAACGATCACTACAAATAAAAAAGCCATCGTGGTATTTTTCATAACCTGATACCTTTCCTTTCATTTTTTATTTATTAAATTTGATTATAAACTCATTCGTATAAATTTCTAAACCTTCTTCAACCGTTATTTTTGAAGTCAGGCTTAGTGATTCTTTATCGGTTGAAGGTTTTTTATACCATTTTTCGCCTTCGACAAGATCGTCGAATTTTTTATTCATTTTAATCTGCCATTTATTTTCGTCGTAATCGATACAGAATACCTTAAAATGACCGGCCGCGGGTAAAATTTTTACAGCCGATTCTTCGTGCTTCTTTAGTTTTTCAATATCAAGACTGAACGCAAATTCAAGTTTATCGGAGCCTGCCAGATTGATTATTTTAGTGAATGGTATTTTAATATTTTTAACGATCTTGGAATTTTTAACGTTGGTTATCAGTGAATCGGATTTATCGAATATTTTGATCTCGTATTGAAATTCCTGCTTGGTAAGCGTAAAATAACGCCTTGCAAGCATAAAAACTAGCGCCAGCAGTATTATGATAGACCACGGCGACATCGGAACATATGTTTCACCTTTTATATATATTTTTTCGGAAGCATCTTTTAGCTTACCCTCTTCATCGTGTAATAAAATTTCAATGGGAACCGAAATATTTCTGTCGCCTTTTTTCACTTCATAAGTGAAAATATAAGAGTTGTTTATTTCATTTAGTTTATCGCTGAATTCATGGGATGGTTCTTTCCCTGATTCGGAGTAATAAATGTCTATATCTGCTGTGTTTGGCGTCTTAAAAGTTATCGAATAACGCTTCGCTTTTGTTACCTTGACATTGAGCGCGAAACGGCCGCTGCCAGAGCATCCGGCATCGTTTTTGAGTGTGTCCATTTCAAAATAAGTTTTCCCGGTATCGCTTTCGCCCCTTTTTGCCTCTTCGACTTCTATGTAATAACTAATGCCTGCCTTTACCGTGTTTACTGCGTTGTATGATTTATATTCCTCCGGTATCTGAAGATCTGCGTAATAAGCACGGCCCCTGAACTCGTAAGTTCCCAGCGTTGCCGTTTCGTCGAATAGAGAGCTGTAAACACTGTCTCCGGCCTTTTTATCACCATTCTTGCCGTCGTCCTTCAGTACAAGCTTGATTATCTGTTCTTTCGAAGTCTTGCTTTTTCTTGGTTTTACGACCTCGCAATTCACTTTAACGCCGTAATTTCCCTTATTGCCGCTTTCGATCAATTTAGCGGAAACCAGCAAAGGTTTTCTGGCGCTTGCGGACCCCGGAGTGACGCCGAGGACCGGGCTGTCAATATTATAAACAAAAAAAGTCACAGGGGCCGACATTATGGTTTTATCCAGAAAGGTCGTAGAAGCCACAAGTTCATATATTCCTTCGCTTTTAGGAAGCTGGTCAGAAATATAAGATCCCGGCTCGTCCTGATCTTTTTTAAATTTTAGGGCTACCTCGCCGCTTCCGCTTTTGTTTATAAGGTTTGCCGATATAGTAAATTCTTTCTGCACTCCATAATTAACGCCGTCTAATTTTACTTTTATTTCAAAACCGTTCGGCTTGTATAAAGTGTTATTTATCGGACTTGTTATATTTAAAGTCGGCTCAGATATTACGTCGATGTCGAACTCGGCGGCGGTTGCCTTGCATTTATCAGCCGTGGCCGACATTTTCAGCCTCATTTTTCCCGGTGTTTTAAGGGTTAATTTGCCCTGATACAATTTGTCCGAACTTTTTTTATCAAGATTGATTTCATCGACCACTCTTACATTCGAAGAAACGCTCGCGGTCACGATAAGATTCTTGAGATCGTCCGGAGCGGCGTAACCATCGACCAGAACTTCCGCCGCCACGCGAAGGCTTGAGCCGGCGGTATACTTGAAAAGGCCGGTGGAAGGTTCTTTAATTTTAACGGTAAGAGCTGATTTGGGAAGGACCGATACTGTAAATTGCTTGACGTTTTCAAATTCATAGCTTTCTTCGAGAAGTCTGGTCGCAAAATTCATGTAATACAAACCGGGCATGCGCGGAACGAACTCGCCAGTAAAAATATCGTTATTACGCTCAAGTTCGATCGTTTCCTGCGACCCGTCCGGAGCGGTTATCGAAAGCTGGATCTTGAATTTTGTTCTGGCCATGGATATTCCATCGATCCTATAAAGCTGGATCTTGATGGGCATAGTATCGGTTTCGTAATAGTCGACGCTCGACATCTTTGGTTCAAGTAAATTAATATGCATGGCCATATTTTTGATCAGAAACAGGTCGAAATCGATGTTGGAATTGAATTTATAATCGATAGCCAGTTTGCCTTTCGCCGGATTGAAAACCCTCGAAAAATCATATAGTATTGATTTATCTTCGAATAACGACATGATCTTCTGATCGTTTAGCGTAAGGGATTTCTGAGTCACGAAATTATCGGCCGCGACGGCGCTTTTATTAGCGACAAGTATGACGGCGTCTTTTTCGTTAAGGCTCACCGGATATGAAAATTTGAGCAAATCGCCTTTCATGCTGTTTATATACATGAACCGGTCAGATATGTCGAGGAATATTTTGCGATAAGCGTCAACCAGCAAGGCTGGGTTTTTAGTTTCATACATGGAACCGTTAGTTTCATTCGATATTTTTCTAAGCAATTCGGCGTCATATTTTTCGCCCAGGCCTATAGTCATGATCCTTACGCCGTTCCTGCCTAATTCTTCGAGAGAATTATCGATGCTCGCGTTCGCTTTTTCAATGCTGGTGGATGGCGGCAGGTCGCCGCTGCCTTTGATCTGCCCGTCGGTAAGCATTACAACTATAGGTATCGTTTCTGATTTTCCAAGAGAATTGTTGAATTTTAATATCGCCAGAGCCTCTTCGAGGGCCCTGTGAATGGATGTATGATTCTCGTTGTCTTTAATATTTTTCTTTATCGCTTCAATAATCTTCAATTTGACGGGGTTTTTGCACGGCTCGAGCGGAGTTCTAGTAACGCCGGTCTCATTTTTTTGCATGGGAGGATAAATTTGCACCGCGTCATTTCCAAACCCTACCACTGCTACACGATCGGTTTCAGAGCATAGGTTAACGAATAGCCTTGAAGCGTCGGATCTGAGTTTTTTAGGATCACTGCCGCGCATGCTTCCGGATTGGTCTATGAGCAAAACTATGTCTAGCGTTATAATTTTACCGTCACCGGCTTCGGGTGCGGCATTCTGGGCTGAACATATAAAGCAAGATAAAAATAAAAACAAAAATGCCGCAAATAATGATCTGATAAAAATTTTATTTTTCATACGACGATTCCTTTCGACAAATTAACTGAATTCATCCAAACTAAAATTGTTTTTGAGAAAATTGTTTCGTCAAAAACTAAATTTTGTAATTTTCTTGTATAACGATAGCGACAGAGAAATATTAATGTTTATGTTAAAGGTAAATGAATATAATGCCTCATAAAAGGCAATAATAAGAAAATGTACTATAATGCCTGCAGTGTGCATTGAACATTTTCTTTCTAAATGTGCGTAAGATAAGAATAATCTATTATTGAAATCATGAATTTTATTCATTTTTTCTTTATCCAAGCATAAAAAATTAAATAAAAGAACTTGGTTAACCCAAACTGCTTAAATTTAAAATTGATAATACTATATTATTAATTAAATGTCAATAAAATAATAATAAGTTAAATCAGAACTTTATAGCCTCTAAAAACCCTATCAGCTTTTCATAAGAAATCTCGCCCGCGTCGAGCATGCATAAATAATCCAGCAGTTTCGGATGAAAAGGCGCGTCCATAATTTTCATGCAAAATATATGAGCGGCCGCTTCGGACGCTTTTGCAACTCCCGTTTTTTTTTCAAAGCCGCCGATTTTAAAATATGTCACGCCCGCTAGCTCATCCTGCATATATTCGCCGCTCGAAAATTCAATGAAATGATACAGCTCATGGGCGATATGCATGTCTTTTATATAATCGAACGAAGCGGTACGTTCGAGCCCGTTAAAGTTAAAATTTTTCAAAACGCGGCAAATCTGATCTACCGATGATTTCATTACATTTATGAGCTTTTCGCGATATAAAATTTCGGCCCTGAAAACCGGCACGGCCCGCGGGCATGGATGATCAATCAAGTTAACGCTTACGCCTTCCGAGCGGCATATATCTAATACGCTAAAGCGCGCACCACGGCTTCCGCTTTTAAATTTATCGGCCCTGGCGGAGGCTATAGCTATAAGGCTGTTTATATAAAGCTTTACGTCCGGCCCGGGAATTTTTTTAAACAGCGCGTCTTCGCATAGCTCGGCAAAAGTCAAATTTTCAGCCGTACATAATTTTACAATTCCGTCGATATTCACAAATTTAAAAATTCCCCGTTAATATTTTTATTTAGCCGCCACCACAGCTATATCTTCATCGTCGCCGATGCGCTCCATTTCCATTTTAGCCACTGAAATTATCTGCGGCTTTTCGGCGAGGCCCGAAAGGTCCAGCTGCTTTTCGCCGTAATAAATATATATGAGCGGCATCCTGCCGCCCGCGTCGCTATAATCTGTATTCAACTCTATAAGCGATGCCAGTTCGTCCAGAAGCCCTGATTTTTTAACCACCGAAGCTTCGCCCCAACTTTTCTGAAGCCTGACTATCCCTTCCCTGTCGATCACTCTCAGAGGAGTATGTTTTTTTTTGAATATGAAAAATTTAGTCTCGACTTTTATTCCTCTGAATATGCGCCATTTTCCTGCGCACGCGATCAGCGAAACTCCGGTTTCTTCTATATTCATCGAATCGGCCGCTATCTTTTTCAGGTTGTTTTCATCGAGACTCTTCCTGGAAAGATCTCTGGTCCTTAATTCGGCGGCGCCGGTGGCCACGGCGCGCAGTATATTTGCGCGCCTGTCTATTTCGATAGTAATTTCAACCGTATCGGCGCCGGCTCCCGATTTTACCACCCGGTCAAAAGCTTCACGCCTGATAGCCGCGATATCGGCCTCGCCCGGATTTAAAACCGTGCGTTCCACCATTTCACGAACCATTGCGAGCGCCACGCCTATAGTGGATATATAAGGCGCGTCCTTTGCGATGCTCCATTTATAACCCATAAGCCCCGCGAGATAAGGCACGAGCACGCCGCCGCTTCCGCCGCCGCCCACAAGGCTTATCAAATTAGCGTTCAGTTCGTATTCTTTTATAAGCTCCTCTACGATCGCCCTTACCTTTCCGGCGGCTATCTCCATGACGCGCCCGGCCGCTTCTTCGACCGAAATTCCAAGATATTCAGCGAACGCCTCCCACGCCGTGCGCACGGCCTGCATATCGGCTTCGGCGTAATCGCCTGCGGGAACGGCGCCTATAATATTGGCTGCGCCCGCGAGCGTCAGCGAGAAAGATTTTCCGTTAGAACATTCTATTACGGCGAAATTAGCTTCGTCGTTTTCTTTAGGCGCTATAAGCCTGACGGCCGGTTCTATTATTTCGCAAGCCTTTGCGAACGCTTCGTAGCGCTTTCCGGCTATATGCGCGCTTCTGGGGCCGACATCGGTTATCCTGCCGTTTTCGACTTTTATCATGCTGCCGCCGGCCATGCCCAGCGTCCTTACGTCGAGCGAATTAAGATAAGTTTTATGCCCGCCGACCTGGGCATATTTAATCATCACCCTGCCGTTTTTGATCACCGAAATATCCGTGGAAGTTCCGCCCGCCTCGAAGAAAATGCCGTCCGAAAGACGTTCATACATGAGCGCGCCCGCCACCCCGGCCGCTAATCCCGAAAGCATGGTTAAAATAGGGCGTTTCCTCACTTCTTCAACGCTCATGACGCCGCCGTCGCATCTCATTATCATAAGATCGGAGCCTATTCCCGAACGCTTGACGCAGCTTTCGGTCATATCGGCGGTCTTCATCATTTTTGGTATAAGGCTCGCGTTTATAACGGCGGTGCGCGTCCTCACTTTAAGCCCGTAAAGCTGCGATACTTCATGGCCGCCGGTGGAGTACAACCCTTTTTCGGCCGCCATTTGCATTATTTTACGCTCGTTTTGCGCGTCGTCAACGCCGAAAGCTTCGGATGCCACTACCACTTCGATTTTTTTGCCTTTAAACTCGTCGAGCGCCGCTTTTATTTCTTCTTTTTTAGCTTCGGCGCTGTCCGTTTCAAAATATCTGTGAACGGTCCTGAGATATTTTCCCTTCGCCAGTTCGATGTCGCCTGTATTCGTGTCGCTTTTAGCTTTGAAAGATTCGATTCCGCTTCCCATGGCTATTATGCCCGCCGCAGCCACGTCGCCTTCGAGCAGCGCGTTAGTGGCCTGGGTGGTGCCGTGCGCTATAAAAACCACGTCCTGCGGCGGTATATCGTTGGCGCCAAGCAGCCTGCTTATTATATCCACTATGCCCTTCGCTATTCCTTCGGCGGAATCGTGCGTGGTAAGTATTTTTTCCCTGGCTATTATTTCGTAGCTGGCGTCGTCGATTGCGACGGCGTCTGTGAATGTGCCGCCTACGTCTATTCCGATCCTGACTTTTCTTGCCGTCATGTAAATATATACCCTCTAATCTTTATTTTTGCGCCATTAATAAAAATCTCCGCCATAAGCCGATATAAAAGGCCTACCATCTGGCGAATATAGTAAAAAGCAGCATGGCAAAGCACATCGTCCACGTATATGGCAGCGTGGCTTTCAATATAGCCGAAGTTTCCTCGCCGCAATATTCGGCAGTCCAGACATTCTGAGAATTGGTGGGATCGGAAACGGCCTGCACATACTGGACTGCGGCAAATGCGCCTGCGAGCGCCGCCGCCGGCAGTATTTTAAGAGAAACCAGCAGCGCCGCCACGCCCGCGCCCATGCCGAACATATTCAACGGGCCGCGGTAAAGCGCGAGCGGCGAAAGCGCCGAAAAAAATATCAATGCGCCTAGCTTGCCAGAAGGCACCAGACTGTTTATTACAGGATTTAAATGCCTGGCCACCGCGGCGTTAGTGACGCAGGAGACGAGCATTCCGATCCCCATGAAAAGAAATATAACGCCGGCTATATCCTGTATTCCTTCTACTATCGAGCCTGAAAATATATTCACGATCCGGCCGGGGTGCGTGACCGCGATAGCATAAGCGGAAGCCGCTATAAAGCCGAAGATCGCCGCGCCGACGGCGTCGAGCATTCCCTTATCGGCGGCGCCGAACCCCCATACAGCCTTGAATAAAAACACCGTCACTATGGGTATGATAGGAGCTATAAGAGCTATGGCCGGCACTTTCTTATCGCTTTTTCCGTTTACCGCTCCCGCGTCCGGGACTGCCCAGGCCGATCTGGCGCGCTGCGGCCGCACGTTAATGATTATAAAAGCCGCCGTTACCAGCGCCGATATCGCAAAAGCCGGAAGGAAAAAAGACGACACCACTTCGCCGCCGAATATTCCTATAAAAGCGCCGTAATTAGCCGCATTAGCCGCAAGCCCCGTCTGCATGCCCAGGAGCATAAGCGAAGCCGCCACGACCGGCTTTATTCCGGCCGAAGTCATAATGGGAATCGCTATCGAGCCGATCATTATAAACGCCCCGAGACCGTTCATGCCGAGAAATATAAACGCTACCGCCGCGGTGATTACGGCGGCTATCGGCAGCGGCTTATCTCCGGCGAGCTCCGCCGCGCTCTTTATTATCGCGCCCGAAATGCCGGTTTTCATTATTACCCTGGCGAAGATCGCGCCGAATACTACTACCGCTATCGAGCCGGCCATTTTGACCGATCCGCCCGAAACCACGGCGTTTATAAAATCCGAAAACGGCATGCCCGCCGCAAGGCACATCGCCCAGGCCATCAACGGCAAAGCGAGTATCGTGGGAAGCTTTTTAGCTATCATAAGCCCGGCGAATATAAAAAATATCGCAAGTATAAGCGCCGCCTGAACCGTCATTATCGATCCGCCTTTCTTTCATTCATGCAGCTCACGAAGCGGCCCGTTATCTGCTGGGGCCTCGTAATCGCCGTCCCCACGACCGCCGCAAAAGCGTTGATTTCGCGTACCGCCTTCTTGAGCTCATCCGGTTCTCCGATGCCGCCTTCAGCTATCACGGGGACTTTCAGAGTTTCAACCAATTTTTTAAGCAGCCTGAAGTCCGGAAGTTTCTTTCCCCTGGTGTATGAAGTATATCCGCTGAGCGTGGTCGCGACTATGTCAAAACCCATAGCCGCTGCTTCGACGCCCTCTTCAAAAGTGGATATATCCGCCATCATAATTATACCGGGATATTTTTTACGCACGCCTGCGTAAAATTCGCCGAGACTCACGCCGCGCGGCCTTATTCGGCCGGTTGCGTCGGAGGCTATTATATCCGCGCCGGCTTTAACCAGCAGGCCGACCTCTTTTATCGTCGGCGTGATATAAACGTCGCTGTCTTCGAAAACCTTTTTGATTATTCCGATAACCGGAAGGTCGACTGCTTTTTTAATAGCCGCTATATCGCCGGCGCCGTTGGCCCTTATGCCCGACGCGCCGCCCATTTTCGCCGCCAGCGCCATTTTCGCCATTATCGAGGCGCCGTGCAGCGGCTCGTCTTTAAGAGCCTGGCACGAAACGATCAGCCCGCCCTTTAACTTCGCCAGTATTTTTTTCTTATCCATAATCCGCTTTCCGGCTTCAACGAAGCCTATTTTTTATTCTATTGCGCGCTTATTTATGATATTTTTCATCAATACAATATAGGCCGCACTGACAACGCGTTATTGTTTTATTATTTTATCTAATTTTAATTTCGTATGAAGCGCTTCCGGCGCTATTAATTCGGCGATTTCCTTGAATGTTTGTTCGGCCGCGCCCTGAAGGTTCGAAGCGCACATCGGCATCATGCATATTATCGTAACTCCCGCCGCCCGGCTGCTGAGCGCCACTATGGTGTATCCGGTTATCGCGCCGTTATGGCCCGTAAACGATCCCCATGACATTATGCCGAGGCCGTATCCGGATTCGGGATTTTTCTCATAACCGGCAAATTTAAGCCTTTGCGCCTGCATCTCCTTCGAGAGCAATTTACCTTCGCTCATCGATTCAATCCAGATTTTAAGATCGTCGAGGTTCGATACTATCGCGCCCGCGAAGTTAGGGCCCGACGGATCGAAAAGCGAAACGTCGAGAGTGTCGTCGTATCCATGAAAATACGAACCTTCTATTTGCGGGCCTTCCGCATAGTATGTATTTTTCATTCCGAGCGGGCCGCATATTCTCTTCTGCAGCTCATCGGCGAATTTATTCCCCGATACTTTCTCTACGATCAGGCCGGCGAGAAGATAATTGGAGTTCGAATACATGAACCCCGCGCCCGGCTCAAATTCAACTCCCGCTCCAAGCAGTATTTTAAGCAATTCTTCGCTCTTCCATTTTTTTAAAGGTTCGCTTTTGACGTATTTATCGAACTCGTCAGCTCTCGTGTAACACCGGATTCCGCTGGTATGATCGAGGATCTGGCTTATCGTTATTTTATCGGCGTTTTTTATTTCAGGAAAAAATTTAGACAGCCTGTCGTCGAGGCTTATCTTTTTTTCATCGGCGAGCATGAGCAAAAGAGTCGCCGTAAAGGTTTTAGTGACGCTGGCTATGCGGAACCTGTCCGTAGCCTTAGCGTCCGTTCCGGCTTTCGGATCCGATTTTCCACGTACCACGACAGCGTCCCCGTCCGGCGTCCAGACGCCGAGTATGGCCGCTGGAGCCTTTCTTTCCGCTATATGCTTATCCAGTATGGCTTCTATCTTTTTTTTGACGTCTTCGTTCATCATCGCTTTTTTGTTTTCTTTTTTTACTTCTTCGCCGGCCGCCACCGAAAATCCGAAGGACCATACTATAGACAATAAAGTCAAAACCGATACAAGCGATATCCTGGAAATTTTATTCATACTGCCTCCATAATGATAAATTCTGGTTAATTGCTTTTTCTTTTTTTATAAATTATTTTTATTAAAATTAATCGTTATTATCGTTTATATTTATTTTTTTATTACGCTGTAAGCTTTTACGCTTTTCATGTAAGAGCCCGGTATAAGCAGGTCGGCCGTTTCGTTAAAAGTATATTCAGTGGCTAATTTCAAGTAATCCGCGGTCATCGGGTACATGCATATTATGGTTATCCTGGCGTCGGGGTCGCGGAACATCACCACGCAGCCGCCTTTAATCATGCCGCTGTGACCGTGAAAAGATCCCCAGGCCATCATTCCAAGGCCGTAACCGGTTTGCGGATAACCGTCTTCAACTATAAATTTAGCGCTTTCTTCGCGCAGCTGCTTTGAAATCAACCTGCCCTCGCCGAACGCTTCTGACCATATTTTAAGATCGGCCAGAGTGGATACTATCGCGCCCGCGAATCCCGGGCCGGAAGGGTCGAATAACGAAACGTCAACGCTATCCTCGTATCCGTGAAAATGAGGGCCTTCGATCTCGGGCGTTACGGCGTAATAAGTGTCTTTAAGGCCCAGCGGCGCGCATATCTTCATTTTAAGTTCGTCGGAATAACTGTTTCCGGATACTTTTTCAATTATGAGGCCGGCCAGTAAATAATTGGAATTAGAATACTTGAATCCGGCGCCGGGTTCGAAATCCGGCGTGGCGTTTTCGACCATTTTATACAATTCGTCGTTGGTCCATTTTTTTAAAGGCTCGGGCTTGACGTATTTATCGAATTCGTTCATCGCGGTATATGAAGGAATGCCGCTGGTGTGGTTGAGAAGCTGCCTGATACTTATTTTATCGGCGTTTTTGAAGCCGGGATAAAATTTGGACAGTTTGTCGTCGAGGCTCAAGCTTTTCCGGTCGACCAGCATAAGAAGAAGCGTTGCCGTAAAGGTTTTCGTGACGCTGGCTATGCGGAACCTGTCGGTCGCTTTAGCGTCGGTTCCGGTTTTCAAATCCGATTTTCCCTTTACTATCGTCATTTCGCCGTCCGGCGTCCATACGCCCAGTAAAGCGGCGGGCGATTTGGTTTTGGCCATATACTTATCCACTATGGCCTCGATCTTCGTCCTGTTTTCGGCCGTTAAAAATATTTTACCCGTTTCAAACGTTGTGCTTTCCGAAAAACCGCAGGATATCGATCCCGATAAAAACGCCATAAAAAGAAAAATAAATAAAAGGCTTTTAAATTGTTTTTTCATTTCTACTCCTCTATAATTATTTTTGCTCATTTTCAATTTTTCAAAGACGCGCCCGCGCGCCTTTCCCCCTGCGCAATAATGGCCGGCGGATAAATTAACGCCGGCTTTTATTGACTTATTCAGGATTATACAATACAGGCAAATAAAAATCAAGCGATTATAATGTAGCATTTATAATATGGCTTGAAAAGGAAAAACTTTTTTTGATAAGGGAAGGCGAGGTGCCGCGGCCCCTCCCTTCCCTTAAAATCCCTTCCAACCCCTATTTCGCCTGACGCTTTATTTTTGTAAAGTGCCCGCTTTTCTTTAGTGGCTTTAATTCAGACGGCTCTTTTCTTTTATCGCTACAAATTCTTTTTTGATTTTCTTTTATTTTTCTTAACTGCCAAAATTTCTTTTTTGTTCTCATTTTTCTTTTTCTATTTCTGTTTTTTTTGTTCTGTTCTGTTTTTTTTGTTCTGTTCTGTTTTTTTTGTTCTGTTCTGTTTTTTTTGTTCTGTTCTGTTTTTTTTGCAGACGCGCGCACGCGCGCGTCTGCGAAGCATTAATGGCTTGCTGGCAAGTCAACATCAAGTTTTATTATTAGCATTAAGGCTCATCAACCAATTTTTAAGTTGTTTTAAGCGTGCAGCAGGGGCCAGACAAAATTTTTGAGGGCCGCCTCCTTGCCATCCATGGCATCGGCGGCACTAAGACATCCATGTCTGTCGGGCAAGATGCTGATCTGGAGCCCATGGATGGGCGGGAAGGGCCGAGCACGAGCGGCAAAAATCCCGGAGGGATTTTTGAACGAGTCCCCGAAAAAATTTGTCTGGCGCCCTGCTCAAAACTACCATCTTAAAACGCAATGGAACCTGTTTAAAAGTCAATTGTTCTTAATAAAAATTTAAGGACTGCATCCATGTCTGTCGGGCAAAAAGTTGATTCGGAACCATGGATGTGCGGGAGGTCTGGGCACGGACGCCCTAATGCCGCACGCGCCAAGGACGGCAACGGCGTGCGGCCGCCGAGCACGAACGGCAAAAATCCCGGAGGGATTTTTGAACGAGTCCCCGAAAAATTATCTGACACCCGCATTAAACTACCCATTCAAAATGAAAAGGAACCTTAAAATTCATCTCGGGGTTAACACCTATATTCTAAAAACATAAAGTTCCTTTAATGTCAGTGAAACTTGACGATTCGGCAATTTTTACTTGAC
Source organism: bacterium ADurb.Bin243 (assembly GCA_002069765.1). Classification (GTDB taxonomy): domain Bacteria; phylum Muiribacteriota; class UBA9980; order UBA9980; family UBA9980; genus UBA9980. The sequence continues at coordinate 16,894 of MWBZ01000018.1, read as the reverse complement.
AAAGCGCATATAATAATTTAAAATTAGCCGCACTTTGGATATTTTAATAGCGAAGAGGGGAATTTTTAAATGAAATTTAACAAATGGTTATTGGTTTTAGCGTCGGCGTTCACGCTTGCGGCTTTTACGGAGGGCTACTGCGAAACGCAAACCGCCGAAGTTATGGCCAAAAAAGAGGTCGTCGAAAAAACCGGCAATCAAAATGAAGCCAAATTTAAAGGCAAAGTTCTTGTCACCGACTTTTCCAGAGTTTCGGAAGAAAATGCAAAAGTCATGGCGAAAAAATATTTTAGCTGCGACGTGGAAAAAGTTTTATATGTTGAATCGATTAGCGACTGTTTGGCTATGATAAAATCAGGCAGGGCCGACTTTATGTTTACGAGCGACATTCTGGCAAATTACATGATACAGAGAAATCCCGAACTCAAATCCAACGTCTTGGACAAAAATCTGTGCATAGTTATGGGATTGAGAAATTCAGACGTCAAATTAAGGGATTCTATCAATTCGGCCATAACTAAAATTAAGGAATCGGGCAAGTATGACCAATTATATAAAACATGGATTAAAGACCTTCCCGTCGACTCGGAGCCTTCTCTGACGACGATGGAAAAAAACGCCGATTCTGAAACTGTTTATGTGGGCGTAACCGGCGCTATGCCGCCTCTTGATTATATCGCGGCAGACGGCAAGCCGGCCGGTTTCAGCATCGCTTTTCTGTCTGAAGTTGCTAAAATGATCGGTAAAAACATCGAAGTCGTGGTCGTTGAGTCGCAGGCAAGATATGCCGCATTAGAAGCCGAAAAGATCGACGTTTTTTTCTGGATGTTCATGCCCGAAAACAAAGCCGCTCATGCAAGATTCAGCGCTGAAAACGCCGAAGAAGCCGCGTTCATGAAAAAATTTATAACCACTGAGCCTTACTGTGTTTTCAAACCGGCTTTTTTATTGAAAAAATAAAATGCTTTCGCGGCCGGTCGAAAGTTAAATTCGAGCGGCCGTATTAAGAAGCGCGGCAAAGTCGATCGAGAAGACCCGCGATGATTGAGATAAAGCCCAAAATCATTCTCCTTATTGACGATGACGAACTATTTTCGTCCATCCAGATAAAGACGCGTTTTTGCCAGTTCAAAAGAGCGCTCCGCTTTAATACTAAAACGTTAAAAATAACCTGATATGTATTTTAAAAATCAAGCTCCCGCGTTTTTCTCACAAGCTGACAAAAGCGCGTTTTTATGTTATAATTATTATGAGAACGTTAATAAACTGCGCTGGCTATGTTATTAAATCAGTCAACCGTTCGAAGACTTAAATATCTAATTATATTTAAATATAACAAAAAACGAATATGAAATATATACGCTTTCAATTATATATGTTTATAATAGCCGCTGCGCTGGCTGCCGTTTTAAATAACGCATGCCATAACGACGCTTTCGCCCAGTCTTTGCCGCAAAGCAAAAAAACGCCTTCGGTTTCGGCCGAAGCCGGGCCGGCTATTAACGCCGGCGCGGCAAGCGAAACTAAGGCGGTCGATTTGAAAAAGCAGGCCGCAAAAAAGAAAAAACTGTCTTTAAAAACGACCATCTATATTTTCGATACCATTGTTTCAGCGCTTATGCACCTATTGATCGGCACCGGCGCTTTTATGATAGTGCTGATGATACTTAAGTGGTTTTTCCTGGAACGAAGGGTCGATCAGTAAAGACGATTATCCACAAAACATACAACCCTTATAAAAACAAGGTGTTAAATTTTTGAAAAAACCGCTACCTTTTCATCATGAAACTCTCGAGCGACTCCCGGGCCGCTTCGACTCCACGAAGTCTTTTCAATTTCTTTAATCCTGCCCCTATAATGGCGGCAAACGGCTTCATCGCTTCGAAAGCTTCGCCATTAGAGACTAATATTTCATCGGGCAGCGCGCCGGCTTTTCTCAAAGCATCGGCGATCATTTTATAAAACTGTGAATATCGCTTTCCCGGCCCTTCAGGAAATCCAAAGCCCATGACGACGCCGGAGCCGCCGTTTACCATAATGCACATGAAAGGGTGATATTGCGGCCCGCCTTCGGGGCCTATTCTTGCGGGCATAAAAAAGAAACCCAGCTCAAGGCGATCGAAGCGCCGCTTAACCGCCTTTTTAAGTTCCGCGAGATTATCGGCCACGGCCGCGTCTAACCGGCAGTCAGGCGCCGGTTCAACATAAGGCCGTGGTTTCATCCATTTGTCTTTCCATACGGGCGTTCCATCTACGGTCTCCATTACCCGCGTCAGGCATTTTTCCGTTCGCGCCCCCGGCCTGGTTTTAAGCATCGTTTCGTTCTCCATGAAGCGTTCGGCGATCTGCAGGGACTGTTCGAGAATAATCGTAAGAAGTTTTATGGTTTCGGCCGTTTCGATTCCCGCAGCCGCCATGCCGGCGGAATAATCCTGGAATTGCGGCCACGCATTGCGGCCCCTGAATTTTAGCCCGAGCGCTTTTATGAGTTCGAGGTCTCTCTTGAAAAGCATCTCGCGGTCTTCGAACGAGATCATATAGCAGTCCTGAATACACATCGCATCCATCGGGTTTTCTTCGAACTCGCCGTTGAGTATCCTCTTATAACCGGCAAATCCCTTTTCACCCTTGTAAGCGGCCAATCCGAACATCTGTCCGCCGCGCCCCATCACGCTGCAATAGTAAATCACGCCCGAGACAGGATCTTTGACAGCGAACAGGTCGAAATCGTTCATAAACTCCCAGCAGGCGGCGTCCTTAAACGCGCCGGCCGCCTCGAATAATTTTTCCCACTCATCCTGATGTTGAATAACTTTCATATTATCCGCCTTTATCGAATTTAATCTAACAAAAATTACCAGTTTCTACGAATAACCTCAATACGATTTTGTATTATATTACGTTTTTTTATATGTGGCATTGAAAATAGTATCGGTCAGCCATTTTTGAAAACCGGCATTTTCAAAAAATTGTTTATAAAGTTCCGTTTGATCATTTAACATATCTATTTGCTCATTAACCATTTCCGTTATGACTCGTTTCAATGCGTTGTCGTGCTCGATGCGCGCATTCTGCTTGTCGTCCTGGTTCATCGCGTTCTGGTAAGCTTTATCGGCTGCGACTTTTCCGGGCAGCTCTTCCGCTATTATCTTTTGGATTTTATCGATGTCGTTCCATTTTATGTTTCCGAATAATTCATTGAACGTTTTTATTATATTGCTCAGTCTGTCGTACTCCGGCTCTGGCTTTTTGCCGATACTATCAACCGGAACCGGGCCGATTTCAGCGTCACCGTCATTGAGTTTTATCTTCCGCGATTCCTGTATTTCCGCTCTGTAACTGTCCATGTCTATTGTTTCCAGTATGCCCTTCGCGCCGTCTTCATCCGGCGGCGCCGGTAATTTGGGTATCAAAAAATTCAAAAATATCGAAAGCTTCTCCCAGCTTGAATTAGAATACGGCAATATCGACGCTAAAAAATTATAAGTCCGGATGAACGCTTTTGCTTTACCCTTAAATTCTACCTGACCGTCTTCATCCAACTGCTCCACATAATCGCGGACGCATGCGTCGAGCAGCGGATCGATATTATCACGCGACACACCAAATATAAACATGCCTGCGACTTCATTAACCTGCGATTCCGAATATATCCGATACCCGTCCAGCGCCGATTTTAAATCATGCAGTTTGTTCGGATCGGTTTCATCGCTTAATATCGTCGTTCTGTAATAATCGGAAAACGCTTCCTGAATAATATCGCTTTCATTCATAAAATCAAGGACGAATGTATCGGTTTTCTGCGGATGCGCACGGTTCAGACGCGATAAAGTCTGTACCGCCTTGATCCCCGACAGCTGCTTATCCACATACATCGTGTGCAATAAAGGTTCGTCATAGCCTGTCTGATATTTATCCGCCACTATCAAAAACCTGTATGGATCGGTCTGGAAAACATCCGGTATGTCGTTGCCCGCAAACCCGTTCAGCGACGACTCCGTCACTTTCATACCGCCGTATTCAAACTCGCCCGCGAACGCTACTATCGCTTTGTACGACAATTTAATTTCGGCCAGATATTCGCAAAATGCCTTGTAATAATCTATGGCGCGCTCAACGCCACTGCAGACGACCATCGCCCTGGCGTTGCCGCCTATCTTATATTTGCCGGCCACTTCTTCATTGAAATGATCGATCATTATTTCCGCCTTCTGCCGGATTGCGTGCTCGTGCGACTCTACATAACGCCGTAATTTCTTTTTGGCCCGCTTAATATCAAACTCCGGATCACCTTCAACCGACTTGATCAGTTTGTAATAACTATTGACCGGCGTGTAATTCTGAAGAACATCAAGTATAAAACCTTCCTGGATCGCTTGCTTCATAGTGTATGAATGAAACGGCCTGTGCTTCGTTCTGTCGCCTTCGACATACGCCGCGCCGAATATCTCGAGCGTCTTGTTCTTCGGCGTCGCCGTGAATGCAAAATAACTCGCGTTAGTCAGCATCTTGCGACGCTCTATAATTTCATTTATCCTGTCCTCAATATCCATATCGAGCGGCGAACCCGTTACGCAACCATCAAAATTAGACAATGCCATGTTCATTTTCGATGCCGTGCGGCCGCCCTGGCTTGAATGCGCCTCGTCGATTATAATTGCGAACTTATTCCCGCGATGACTGTCGCCGATCTCGTCTAAAATAAACGGAAATTTCTGCACCGTCGTTATTATTATCTTCTTGCCTTCCTGTATGAATTTACGAAGCTGACCCGAACCTTCCGTCACAGCCCCAACCAGATTCGATACCTGCGCGAACCGCTTTATATTATCACGCAACTGCTTGTCCAGTACGCGACGGTCGGTTACTACTATTATCGTATCGAAAACCGCGGTTCCGTTTTTCTCTAAATCGACCAGCTGATGCGCCAGCCAGCTTATTGAATTGCTCTTGCCGCTGCCGGCTGAATGCTGAATCAAATACCGCGTGCCTACCGCGTCGCTCTTCGCTGATGCTAAAATTTTTCTGACGACATCTAATTGATGGTAACGCGGAAATATCTGCTCGCGCTTCTTTTTCCCTGTCTTATCATCTTTTTTCTCGACTATCTGGGCGTAGTTTTCAATAATATTCGCCAGGCTTTCCTTGCGTAATATCTCCTTCCACAGATAGTCCGTCGCAATTCCCGCCGGATTCGGCGGATTGCCCGCGCCGTCGTTGTAACCTTTGTTAAACGGCAAGAACCACGAAGCCTTGTTTTTCAGATGCGCGCACATTCTGACCTCATGATCGTCCACCGCGAAATGCACGGCGCACCTGCCGAATTGAAACAGCAAATCCGCCGCGTCACGATCGCGCTTATACTGCCAGACGGCGTCTTCGACCGTCTGCCTGGTTATTTTGTTTTTCAGTTCGAATGTGATAATCGGCAGGCCGTTGATGAATATTACCATGTCCAGCGCCAGGTTCGCGTTGTTCTGACTGTACCGTAACTGACGCGTTACGCTGAATATATTCTTATCAAATAATTCGCCGGCTTTTATATTTTTTTCGGATGGGGTGCTGTAATATAACACCAACTCGACCGGGCCGTCTTTGACCCCGCGCCTTAATACGTCAATTATGCCGTGCTTCGCGATTTCGCCGCATAACCGGTCAAGAAATTTGCGGCGCTTCGGAGTGTCGATGCCAAGCTGCAACGCTTCAAACGCCTCAGGCTGAGTGTTCTGGACGAACTCGATCAGTTTCGGCAGATCGATGGCGAACTCGCGGTCGTAATCCTTTGGGTCGCCCTGAACATAACCGGCGTCGCTGATCAGCGAATTCACGATTATCGTTTCAAGCCCTTTTTCGGACATATCGGTTGGTTGAGTCATAAAATATATTACCTCCGGCAACGACACTTTTTTTTATTTAGCAATTATTTAATTGGTTGATTGAGTGAGCTTTGATGAGGGGAAAGAAAGGGTTGATAACCCTCTCTTTCCCCTCATAGCACCCCATTCTCTCCCGTTTTTGCCTGACGCTTAATGCTCGTTCCTGGCTTTTTCTTTTTTTACTTTTTCTCGTTCTTTATCTTCTCTTATTTTTTATATTCTATTCTTCTATTTTCTGTTTTTCTTCAGTTTCTTTGAATGAATTTCTGTCTAAACTTTTGCTTGTGTTGCATTCGCGCGCACGCGCGCGAATGCGCAGCAATAATGGCGCCCTGGTAAATTAAATTGAATGCTCACGGGATAGTTTTAACAAATCAAAACATTCTCTAAACGCTAAAATAATTAAATTATTTGATTATTTTAAATATGCTAATCATCGTTCTTCTCGTCTAATACTTCATTTTCAGATGATTCATCTGAATCATCACTGTTTAAATCATCAACAGTGGTCGATTCTTCACTCACTTCCGGTACTTCAATTCCCCGCACATCTATTTTGCCGGTAACGACATCCGAAATTAATCGCGAACGGAATTCCTGCATTAGTGATATTTCACGCTCAATGCGAGAAATTGTGATATTTATTGACTGCGTCTGATGGTTAATAAATTTTATAATATCATTTTGTTCAGTTTGACTAGGAACTAACAATTTTAATTGTTTCATATCTTCTTGATTTATTATTGGTAAAGTTGTAAATTTACCGCATTTCAATATATAATGCTTAATTGATAACAAAGAATATATAAAATATTCGTCAATTACTCTAAAATTAATAGTCATTGCATTTATTTGCTGATTACAACTCGCTTTATCCTTGCATATACCAACTTTTCCAATAGTCGCTCCAATCCCAACAAAATAAATTGTATTTTCCGGAAAAATTCTTACATCTTTTATGCCTATTTCGGATAAATGCCGTTCAGAATTTTTCAAATAAGTTGAGTTTCCCAAATCACCAGGAGTAAACCATAAAAATCCATTGGGCGAAAAGTGCTCGTCAGATGAATTTTTTGGCGTTCCTCCTGTTTTTACAAAATTAGTGAGTCTACGAATGGATAATATTTTCCACCCCTCCGGCACCTGCCCGAGCCATTTTACACCGGAGTCTTTATATTTTTGATAAGGCTTTCCGGTCGTGACATCAATTTTGCCCGTTACGGCATCGTTTATGATTGCCTGTTTCTGCTCTTTCAAAAGCTCGATCATTCGCTTTTTCGCTTTGATGAATTTCGCGATCTGGGCGGTTTTGAATTTCAAATATCTTGAAATGATATTTTGTTCATCAAATGATGGAACAGGAAGATTCAATGAAGCTAAAGTATCAAAACGAAAATCTGTAGAACGTTCTCTTATCCCCTTAGCAAGAGAAAGAATAAACTCCGAACGAGCCATTTCTTTAATAACACTTGCATAATAAAAATTATTTAAAGGAATTTTAGGTTGACAAACAGAATATACCGGAGTCCCTTTACCATCTGAATCAGAAACACCAATCGCACCAGCAAAGGCATCCATTTGATGAATTACTAGATCACCTTTTTTTATTCCTTGATATCCAATTTCTTTAATTGATTCCGTAAAACCTCGCAATCTTCTATTTTTTCTCAGAGTTACCATTCCATCACGAAAACACGTTATAACCTCATCATCAGTTTTAACAGGTCTATTCATTTTTTTATATAGCCATTTTCCTTTAATTACTTCCCAATGCCTCGGCACATCCCCGAGCCACTTCACGCCGGAGTCTTTATATTCAGGATATGGTTTAAACTGCTTCATGTTATAATCCTTTGAAGTAAGTTTCAAGTTTCCGCGCCATTAATTTACGACGCTCGGCCAGAAAATTCGGATAGTCGTTCACCGTCATTTGTTCTAAGCCGTCCGGAATGCAGTTCATGGCCAAATTCTCTTTTAATTGGGACATTTCAGTTATATTTCCATATTTTTTCTGCCCGCCGTTACATTGCGCCAGAACCTCTGACATATACTTTGCCGGTTCCTTGCTGCCGATGGCTATATTTATTTCACTCTGCGCTACTACATAATTAGCGATCTGATTATACTGCACTCGGTTTAATCCATGCTTCTTAAGGAAATTTCTTGGAAATATATGATGCACATCCGATTTTACTTCGATCAGGTCCATTACTTTCAAATCGTTCGATAAAAAACCTTTATCGAGCAGCCTGACCTGCGCCGCCTGAAATACTCTGAAATATGGACTCGAAGATGAAGAAGTGTCCAATTCCTGCGGAAGACTCGCATTCCAGAACGCATCTGAAAGCTGCGCGTTATAAAGACTTTCAGAATACTTATCGAACCCTTGAAGATGGATCTGACGAATGTCGAAATCAAACGTGGACTCCGGCGACGCCGAATACCGGCCGGTCAGGGCCGAAAATACAAACCATTTGCGAACATGCCTTTCAATATCGGCGTCCGGAATCTTCATCGCGCGTAATGTTAGATAAACAATATACGCCGAATTAAGAGCGTTTTGCGATCCGATCAAAGAAGAATCTACAAACCCGGCTGAACGAATTATCAACACGAATTTTTTGAAATGATTTTCATTCATAAAATTCAAAATACTCGATTTTAATCGATTGAATGAATCTTCAACGATCGCTTCTTCGTACTGCTTCGTCTCAAAATTTCTTCCCGAAAGAAGCGCGACCAGATCCTGAAGTTTGCCCCTTCTGAATTCCGTTGTAAAAGCGACTCGAATCATATCGGTATATGACGGATCATAAATGTCGTCGTTTTCGTTTTTCAACCACGACATCTTTTGAAAAAAAGTAGTTTTGCAAAATTCTTGATCGTTTTTCTGAATGATGTCGTAAAAACTCGGATAAGCCGCCATGTGACAAAAATAATCGATGGTTTTTCTTAATTCGTTGCCGCCATATGTCTCGTTAACCGATATTTTAGACATTGCAAAATCAGCCTGACTCAAAGGCGAACCGGCTGAGTTGACCCTTATGAATATTTCAGTTACGGTTTCAATATCAAGATCGTCCGCAAGTTCTATTATCCCTACATGATTATTTATTATCTTGCGTAGTTTTTCAATAGTGGCGAAAAGGTCGTTTTCGTCAACGCCATTATTCGCCGCGACATAATCCTTCGTTATCTTCAATAACTTTGCTGAAGGACTGAAAATTTCAGCAATATCAGGTATCCAGCTCGGATCTTTAGCTATCCATGGATTAGAAACTTCAAACAATTCTTTTTGTGGATTAAACGCGATTTTAACTCGAACTTTATCATAATCTTTCGTAAGCACTTCTTGCCCGAGAATCGCGGCCATGAGAGAGGTCACTCTCTGCTGGCCGTCTATTAATATTTTTTTGCCCGAAGCTGATTTACCGTCCTTAAGTTTGACCGTCGGATTGCGCCATGTGATAAGATAACCGACCGGATAGCCGAGATAAAGAGAGTCTAATAAATTACGAACTTTAGTGGCGTCCCAGACGAAAGGACGCTGAATTTCAGGAATGGCAATCTCACCGGATTTTACCCAGGTAAGAAGAGTTTCTATCGGATGAGGCGCTACGGAATATCGCTGTGTACTCATTTAAATTCTCCTGTTTCACCGCCGGTTTTTTCCAGCCGCTGACGCGCCAGCCGGACCGCTTCATGAAGTTTCTTTTCAAGTTGCTCTTTCGGCAAAACTTCCGTCCAGTAAGCCGAAACCCTTATCCCACTTTTTTCGAGGTCAAGCAATTCTATCGTTTCATGCTTCTTGCCCGCGCATAAAATCAAGCCTATCGGCGCTTCTTCGTTATCGTGCCGTTCATACTTATCCAGATAGCGCAGATAGAGTTCCATCTGGCCTTTGTGTTCAGGCTTGAATTCGCCAAGTTTTAACTCTATTACGATGAGCCTTCTTAAATCGCGATGATAAAAAAGCAGGTCTATATAATAATCTTTGCCGTCGATAATGATCCGTTTTTGCCGTTCCATAAAAGCGAACCCGACGCCGAGTTCGAGAATAAAAGATTCCATTTCACGTAAAATCGCCATTTCAAGATCTTTTTCCTGGTACGTATCCTTGAGCCCCAGAAAATCGAGAAAATAAGGATCGCGAAACACCAGATCAGGCGTAAGTTTATCTTCTTCACGCAATTTTTTCAGCTCGAGTTTCGCCAGCTTTTCAGGCTTCGTCGATAACGCCGTCCGCTCAAAAAGCATCGAGTCGATTTTTTCACGCAGCGTTCTTGTGCTCCAGCGTTCAATACGGCACATTTCCGAGTAAAACTCGACTTTTAGTTTGTCGTTAAGTGGGATAATAATTGTAAAATGAGTCCAGTTCAATTGTCGCAGCAGTGCTGCGACAATTTGCTCATCCGGGAAAACCGTTGAGAATTGGACCATCCGACGTAAACTTTTCTCGGAAAATCCTCGGCCGTATTCTGTTTCTAATTGTCTCGACAGCGATGAGACTATTTCTGCCCCGTACTCAGCCCGCTCGCCTTTTAATATTTCCAGGTTGATGCGGCGGCCGATTTTCCAGTATAGCATGGTCAATCCGGCGTTTACGGTTATCGCAACGCTTTGCCGCGCTTCATCTATTAGTTTGCGAATGTCTTCAAAGATTTTTTCCGGCCCTTTATTCTTTGAACGGGGTTTGATGTTCACTTTTGAACCTCCCCGACAATCTCGGTCAAAAGCCCGTCCGTCTCTTTTTCGATCGCCCTGATGTCGGCCATTATTTCGTCTAGCGAACGCATTTGGATCGGTTTATAAAAATAACGGGTGAATGAAATTTCATAACCGATCTGCGTCTTCGAATCGTCGATCCAGGCGTCCGGAACGTACGGCAATACCTCGCGCCTGAAAAACGCTTCGATCCCGCCATCTTCTAAAAGCGGCACCTGCTCGGTGTCACGCAGACTCGTGTCCGGTTCGTATTCGACGACGCATTTTTTGCCATTGATCTTGCGCTCGAACAAACCGCGCGTCGGATCGGCGCTGACGCCTGATTTGTGTATCTTTTTTATCACCGGTATTCCGTTTTCATCGGTTTTTTCGGCTGCGATAAGAGCCTTAATTTCCTTAGGCAAATATGCCCTGTCGGCATCGATGTCCTTTAGTTTTAACGGACGCTCTACCGTTATTTTATAATAACCGAATTCTTCGTTCTGGAATATCTTCGATTGTTCGGTTTCACGCGGTTCTAATATCAGATCGACGATCTTTTTAATCTGCTCATCTGAAAATTCGCAGTTCTTCTTGCCAAGATTTTTACGCAGCGACGTAAACCAGCCGCTTGCGTCAATTAACTGTACCCTGCCCTTGAATTTTGGATTTTTACGGTTGGTGAGCAGCCATATATAAGTCGCTATGCCGGTGTTGTAAAACATGTTTTCAGGCAGCGCGATAATCGCTTCCAGCCGGTCTTTTTCAATTATCCAGCGGCGGATGTTGCTTTCGCCCTGGCCGGCATCGCCCGTAAAAAGCGAAGAACCGTTGTGTACCTCTGCTATGCGGCTGCCAAGCGGCGTATTGTGCTTCATTTTAGATATCATGTTCACTAAAAATAACATCTGACCGTCGCTCGACCGAGTTATCATTTTATATTCAGGATCGTCGCCGTAATTAATAACGAACCGGGAATCGCCGATCTCGCCCTTGCCGCCCATGCGGTCCTGATCGGATTTCCAGCTCTTGCCATAAGGCGGGTTAGATAACATAAAGTCAAATTCCTTGCCGGCATGGCCGTCGGCAGACAGCGTCGAACCGAATTTCATGTTATCGGCTTCGGCGCCTTCGCCCTTCAGCAAAAGATCAGCTTTCAATATGGCATAAGTCTCTGGCTGCGATTCCTGGCCGTATAGATGGATTGAAAATTCTTTGCTATGCTCCTTCGCAAGCCGCAGCAGAGTGTCTTCCGCCACCGTTAACATGCCGCCCGTGCCGCATGCGCCGTCATAAACAAGATAAGCGCCCGATTTGATCTTATCGGCGACCGGCCTGAATATTATCTCAGCCATCAATTTCACGACGTCGCGCGGAGTGAAATGCTCACCCGCTTCTTCATTGTTCTCTTCATTAAAACGCCGGATTAACTCCTCGAATATCATGCCCATCGAGTGATTGTCAAGCGCCGGCAGTCGGACATTGCCCTCTTCGTCGCGCACGGGCTCGGGACTTAAATTGATCGCCGGATTGGTGAATTTTTCAATAATTAAACCGAGAATATCCGAATCGATCAGAGTCGTTATCTGATTTCTGAATTTAAACTTTTCGAGAATTTCCTGAATGTTAGTCGAAAATCCATCGAGATAAGCTTCGAAATCAGCCCTTAACTTCTGACGCGAGCCGCGCGATTTCAGATCGCACAGAAGAAACGGACTCACGTTGTAAAAAGCCTCGCCGGATGCCTTGCACAACGCAGGATGCTGATTGGTTACTTTCGCCGCATCAAGCTGTTCCTTCATCTTCAATACCGCCTGCTTCGTAGGCTCGAGCAGCGCATCGATTCGGCGTATGACCGTCATCGGAAGTATGACGTCGCGGTACTTGCCGCGAACATATACATCACGCAAACAGTCATCCGCGATGCTCCATATAAAATTGACGATCATATTGTGCTGGGCTAAATCCATTTGTTCTCCTGTCCGCCTGAAGGCCGTTTAGGAATAAATAGTTTTATAAATATTTATCTTAAAATAGTATTTTTTTTGAGATATTATAATATTTTAATTAAATAAAATCAATCATTTTGTGATTATGCTCTATATTTTATGGCATTAAGTTGAACTTTATTTCCACTATCAATAATTCACCGGATAACCGCTTCCAAGAACTATTCCGAATATCCTGTCTCTGAGGATTTCTTCGGAGTGCACGGGAGTGTCCATGAATTTATTGGTAAGTATTATAACTGTTATGTCGCGCGGCTGATAATAAACCGCAAGCGTGCTGTAGCCGAGGATCGCGCCGTTGTGGCCGACCATGCCGCCGAAGTTGGCTATACCAAGCCCGTATGACATTTTGACGGTGCCCGCGCCGTAAGGATTGACATAACTGCGAAGCGCCCGCCAGGCCGAGCGCTCGGAGGCATATTTAGGGCAGAGTTCACAGGTAGCCATAGGTTTGATGTATTTTTTTACATCGGCAAGAGTGGAGACCATCGCGCCCGCCGTCCAGCACCAGGACGGATTGCTCATGAATTCGACCGTAAGCGTGCCGTCGGCTATATAGCCCATGCTGTGCGCGCCGTCGATTTTATCGCTATCCGACATATATGTGTCGTTCATGCCGAGCCGGTCGCATATCCTGCGCTTGATCTCGTCGCCAGCCTTGCTGCCGGTTACCTTTTCAATGATCATGCCCAGCAGGAAATAGTTGCTGTTGTTGTAGGATGCCACTGCTCCCGGTTCGCCAAGAACGGCTTTCGACGAAAGCGATTTAATTAACGAATAAATCTCTTCCTGAATGAATTTTTTGGAGGGATTCGAAAGCAGCGTCATTCCTAAATTATTATCGTCAGTATAATTGGCGAGGCCCGAGGTCATGTTCAGAAGATGGCGTACCGTTATTTTCGATGCATTAGGAAGGTCCGGAAAATATTTCAATATGCTTTCGTCGAGATTGAGTTTGCGCTCCCCGGCCAATTGCAATATTACCGTCGCCGTGAATGTTTTCGTGATGCTGCCGATACGGAAGCGGTCGGTCGCCTCCAGCGGCCTGTTCGCAGCGACCTCGGCCGTGCCTTTGACTAGAATGTAGGGGATCTTGTCAGCTTCATAAACCGCTACGATGACCCCCGGAATCTTATGCTCGGCCATTTTTTGCGTAACGAACGCGTCTATATCGGCCTCCTGCGCTGCGCTAAGTGCCTTCATGCCGTTAACGGACACTCCGTCCCCGTTAACGTCGCTGCAACCGTAATTAAACGCCGTGAAGCATATCAAAATGACACCTATCAGAGCTAATGAGTAAATTTTCGATTTCATGAGTTTTTATGACTCCTTTATTTTTAAGATTATACTAGCTTTATTAAGACCGCACCGAATAGGCGAGCCTTTATGGCCGCACCCCCATGGAAAAGCAATCGCTAAAAATTTCATAACGCACCCATACGCAAATGCTTTATTACAAACCGCATATAATAATAACTTTTTTTGATTATATTTTCAATTATTTACTTTTTTCTTTTTTGCTTCCTTTCTTTTTATTAATTTTTTATTATTTTTATTGACACATGCGATAAAAAAATATAAAATTATCGATAATGATTTATTTATATATCATAATTAAATAAACATTCTAAATTAACGGAGCCGATAACATGACAGAATTTAAAAACATAAACGCCGTTCCGGAACCTTCGCTGAGACGCCTGCCCGTATACCGAGATTATTTGAAAAAAGTCAAAAACGAAGGCGGAAAGTTCATTTCCTGCACGCAAATATCGGAGGCGCTTAACCTCATAGCCGTTCAAATAAGAAAAGACCTCGCCTTCACCGGCATCGTCGGAAAACCCAAAGTCGGCTACGATATTGACGAACTGCTGGCTTCGCTCGATAATTTTCTCGGACTGAACAACACTACCGAAGCGTTTCTCGTCGGAGCCGGAAACCTCGGCACCGCGCTTTTATCATACGAGGGCTTCGATACCTGCGGATTGCACATCATAGCGGCTTTCGACAACGATTTGTCGAAAATAGGCCGCGAAATTAATAAAAAAAAGATACTGCCGATCGAAAAATTTCAAAACCTTACCAAACGCATGAAAATAAATATAGGCATTATGGCAGTTCCGGCCGGCGAAGCCCAGAAAACGGCCGATTTAATGATTAATTCCGGCATCAAGGCCATCTGGAACTTTACCTCCGCCAAAATAAGCGCGCCGGAAAAAATCATTATACAACACGAGAATTTCGCGGCATCATTTTTAGTCCTGTCTAAAAAATTAAAAGGCCTCTTATAGCCCGATGCATAATAAACGCCTTTCCGTAAGCCATTAAAGTTTTTCTTCTCGCTTTCAGTTATCGATTATAAGCTCCCGCTAATAATTTTGTTATTTTGATAAGGGAAGGCGAGGTGCCAGAAGGCCCCTCCCTTCCCTTAAAATCCCTTCCAACCCCCAATTCGCCTGACGCTTTATTTTTGTGAAGTGCCCGCTTTCCCGCCGGCGCTTTAATTCAGACAAGCCCCTTTCTTTTATCGCTACAAATTCTTTTTTTATTATCCTTTGTTTTTCTTAACTGCCCTTTTTGCACTCCACTCTCTCTTTCTCTGTTCCGTTTTTTTGTTTCTGTTTTTTTGTTTCTGTTTTTTTGTTTCTGTTTTTTGCAGACGCGCGCTTACGCGCGCGTCTGCGCTGCAATAATGGCCTGCTGGTGAGTCAGCTTTATAGTTTATTTGTAAGCATTATGGTTAATCAACTTTCATATGGTCAATAATCCTTTTCAGCCTATTCAAAAAACTTTCGGGTTAAAAACCATTGTTTTAAGTTGTTTTCAAGCGTGTAGCAGGGGCCAGACAAAATTTTTGAGGGGCGTTGCGGAGGCCCTGGAGCCCATGGATGGGCGGGAAGGGCCGAGCACGAGCGGCAAAAATCCCGGAGGGATTTTTGAACGAGTCCCCGAAAAAATTTGTCTGGCGCCCTGCCACAAACTACCAGCTTAATATGCAAAGAAACTTGGTTAAAATTGCATTCTTGGTTAAATTTTTTTTATAAATATTTTCAGACTGACCCGATCGTTTTATTTAAAAAGGCTCGAAGCTATTGCTTTTTAACATGATTATACGCACGTGAAATATTTTCCGAAAGCTCTTGACAAAAAGAAAAATAATCGATATAATTATATTGATAAATGTTTATCGATAAAAAAATACGAATAAAGGAGGAAGCGCAAATGAAAGCAGCTCAGATGAGTTTGACCCGTAAATTCGAAAAGGTATGCGACATCATAGCCCGTTATAACAACGATCCGTCAAAGCTAATTCCAATGCTCCAGGCGATCCAGGATGAATACCGTTATTTGCCAGAGGAGGTAATGGTTTTCGTGGCGACCTCGCTCGGCATAAGCCCGGCCAAAGTTTACGGCGTGGCTACTTTTTATTCGCACTTCGCGCTCAAACCCAAAGGCAAGTTCATAGTCAGAGTGTGCGACGGAACCGCCTGCCACGTTAAAAGATCCGAAGATATAATAGACGCCTTAAGAGACAAGCTTAATTTAACCGAAAAAGAAAATACCACTTCGGATATGCTTTTCACACTCGAAACGGTTTCCTGCCTCGGCGCTTGCGGACTCGCCCCGGTAGTGGTAGTCAACGACGAAGTCCACGGCGAAATGAACCGCGCTAAAGTCAACGAACTGATCGACGCCATAATTAAAAAGGAGGCCGCTAATGAGCAGCGTTAAGAATAAAACCAGAGTTTGCGAAAAATTAAAAAGCGTAGCGCTGGATAAAATAAAAAACGATTACGAAAAACTCGAAGCCGGAATAAAAAGAAGAGTAATAATTTGCGCAGGAACAGGCTGCGTGGCCAACGGCTCGATTAAAATATTCGAAGCCCTCCAGTCGAAACTTGCCGGAGAAAAAATGGAAGTAGTTGTTGAATTGCGCGAAGAAAATAAAAAAGACGCGCTGCATCTGTCTAAAAGCGGATGCCAGGGCTTCTGCCAGATGGGCCCCCTGATGACCATACTTCCCGAAAATTATTTATATGTAAAAGTGAAACCCGAAGATATTGACGATATAGTCGGAATTACGCTTAAAACAGGCGATCCCGTCGAACGCCTCCTTTACGTGGACGGCGCCACCGGCCTGAGATGCAAAGGTATCGAGGAAATACCTTTTTATAAAAAACAGCATAGAATGATATTAAAAGAATGCGGCATTATAGATCCCGAAGATATCAACGAATATATCGCCCGCGGCGGTTACGAATCGGCTAAAAACGCATGCCTTACAATGACCCCCGAATCCATATG
>MWBZ01000017.1 GCA_002069765.1 bacterium ADurb.Bin243 | reverse complement strand
CCGCCGTTAAGGCGGGTTTTTTATTTTTTATCGTGCGCCTTAATTTTAAAAATTAAACGACGCATTAAAAAATAAAAAAAAATAAAATTATGATTGAAAATAAATTTAAGATTTGATATAAATATATATATAAACAAAATTTTTCAATAAAACTGCAAACGACATGAAAACGAATTTAAGCCGATAACACCTGCGGTTTGAAAAATAATTCATTTACGCGGAGTTAATATTGCCTTCAGCAGCAGACAAAACCGATAGAAAAACCAGAAAAAATCAGCCCGTCGATCATACGGCGGCTTATTCCGAGACCGAAATGAAGAAAAGAGCCGAATTAACCGGGCTTCTTTTAATGTTCGCTTCGGTCACTTTGCTCGTATTTTTTATTATAAAGCCTTCCGAGTCAAAATGGCTGGGCGCCGCTTACGGCCTTTTATACTGGTTTAAGCTGCAGTTCGGCGTTACGATGTATTTCGTATCCTTTCTTTTATGGTTTTTCGGAATTCAAAAATTCATGCACGGCTCTATAACCGGCCGCGGCGTCGAGTATCTCGGATATTTCGCGCTGCTGCTATTTTCGAACCTTTTTTTCGAAATTTTAAACTCGTCCGGGGGCCTTTTCGGAAGTTTCATAGCGTCTAAAACCATACTGCTCCTTGGAAACGCCGGCGCTTTGCTGCTGAGCGTTTTCGGCACGCTCATAGGCGCCTCGGCCGCTTTCAATATTCTTCTGGCGCCGCTTTTCGTGGCGTTTCTGACCGGCTCCGCCAACGCGGCTTTCGCGGTTTTAAAGTTCGTAGTTTTCTCGACGGCCTTTGTTATTACCTTCGTATTTAAAGCTTTTTCGGCGTGCGTACACTACTCTTTCGATTACGTGAAATCGATTTTTTCAAACGGCGGCGACGAAGAAACGCCTGCTAATGATGAATTTGACGGACGCGCCGAACGGGTCGAAATGTTCCGCAAAGATCCGGAACTTGAAAAACCGCTTTCTGACAATGCTTCGCAGGAAATAACTCTCGAGGAAAAACTATTTTCGAATTTTAAAAAAGGCGACGAAGACTATATCGTGAGAAACGCCGAATCAGAATCGCAATCAGGCGGCATAAAACTCGACGGCTACAACGTGGAACGGCTCGAAAATATAGCCAGGCTTCAAAATATCGATAAAAAAAGCCCCGAAGCGGAACCCGCCCTTCGCGAAGAAGACGAAGAAGAATCCTGCGGCGCGGCCTCCGGCCTCGAAAGCCTTTCAGGATCGGCTTCAGCGGCGCAGCTTAATCTCAACGAGGTTCCGATTACCAGGGCGTACGACGCGCCGCGCGGGGCTGGAACGCCTTCTGCCGACGAAGAAACCCTTTTAAAAAATTATTATTCCAAAAATTCCGGCGGCAAGTTCGGTTCGGCTAATCGCGAAAAGAGCGTCAGGCCCGATTCTTACGACGAATACGATTATCCCGACTTTAACGCGATTTTAAAGCCGGTCGAAAAAATCGAAGGCATAAGCGAAGACGAACTCAAGTATAACGCCGAAAAACTCGTTACCACGCTCAAGAATTTCAACGTGGAAGTGAAGATCGCCCATATCACGTGCGGCCCTACGGTCACCCGCTATGAGCTCCAGCCGGCCAGCGGCGTAAAGGTATCCAAAGTCGTCGGGCTCGCCGATGATCTCGCTCTGGCGCTCGCCACTTCGAGCCTGCGCATGGAGGCGCCCATTCCCGGAAAAGCGGCTATCGGCGTAGAAGTTCCGAACACCAAGCCGGTGCCCGTCTTTTTTTCCGAGCTTATAACGCTTCCGGAATTCAACGAATCCAAGTCGCCACTGCTTTTCGCGCTGGGCAAAACTATTACCGGGCAGCCGATAATAGCCGACCTCAGAAATATGCCGCACCTGCTCGTAGCCGGCACCACCGGATCCGGAAAGAGCGTGTGCATCAACACTATAATCGCCAGCATTCTTTTCCATGCGCGGCCCGACGAAGTCCGTTTCGTTATGGTCGACCCTAAAATGGTAGAATTGACGGGGTATAACGATATACCGCATCTCATACATCCCGTCGTAGTGAAAGTCAAGGATGTCCCTTTCCTTCTCGAATGGGGCGTTTACGAAATGGAGCGCCGCTACAGGCTGCTTTCCGCTTTCGGAGTGCGCGCCATAGACGGTTTTAACGCCATGGTAGAGGAATATAACGCCGGAAAATACGAGCTCAACGAAAAAGAATCCGAAATCCTCGTCGAGTTAGGCATCGAAGACCTCGAAAAACTGCCTTTCCTGGTTTTCGTTATAGACGAGCTCGCCGACATAATGATGACCGATAAGTCCAATAAAGTTGAAGAATATATCTGCCGCCTCGCTCAGATGGCGCGCGCCGTGGGAATGCATCTAATAGTGGCCACCCAGAGGCCTTCGGTAAACGTCATAACGGGGCTTATCAAGGCAAACCTCCCTTCCAGGATAGCTTTCGCCGTAAGCTCGGTCACTGATTCGCGTACCATACTCGACTGCAAGGGCGCCGAAAAATTAATAGGGCGCGGCGATATGCTTTACCTTCCGACGGGGCTTCAAAAGCCGGTGCGAGTGCAGGGCGCCTACGTGCGGGACGACGAAATTAAAAAACTGACGGACTTTTTGCGGGCGAATTACGATCCAGATTACAAACAGGACGTCGAAGATAAAATCAACGAATACCAGCGCGCCAAAGACGGCGACGATTCTTCCGCGGGTTCGGACGACTACGGCCAGGCGGAAGCCGCCGACGAGTTGTTTTACGACGCGGCCCGCCTCGTGGTAGAAAATAAAATGGGCTCGGCTTCGATGCTGCAGAGAATATTAAAGATCGGCCATAACAGGGCTTTGAAGCTAATGGACCGCATGGAAAAAATCGGCGTGGTAGGCCCCTTCGAAGACAAGAAGCCGCGCAAGGTTTTATGGTCGATCAAAGACCTCGAAGACAATATTAAAAAGGTCGCCTGATGGCTTAAGGCCGGCTTTTTTTGAAACGGTTAATGTTTTTATTATCATACAATGGGGGAAGATATGGACAATCCATTTTATTGCCCTTTCATGGGTGAGCTTGCGGAAGAGGCTATGAAGGAACGCCAGCAAACCTGCAAAAAAGAGCATTGCTATTTTTACGACAGGAATCTTCAGCGCTGCTTTATTCCTTTGATCGGAAAGGCTTCGCTCGAGTTCATCGACGATCTTCGCACTCGCAGGGAAGCGCGCGAGGTTTCCACGCTTAAATCGAGCGCCGGCGTTTATTCCTACGACGACAAGCAGGACCAGATCAACGTCCTGCTTTCGATAGCCGAAAAGCATTACAAGAGTTCTGATTTAAGCTCGGCCATTACGGAATATAAAAAGATAATAATCCTCGACGCGGAAAACGTCAAGGCGCATTTCGAGCTCGGCTGCATCTATAGAAAAATGCTGCGCCACAACGAAGCAATAAGCGAATTCAAGGACGTTCTGGCGATCAATCCCGATTACGGTCTGGCGTGCATTTACCTTATGGAAGAATATAAAATGCTCTACGCCGACTATTCTGAAAAAGAGTTTATGTACGAAGGCATAGTCAAAAAATTCAGGACGGTCGTAGAGGCCAATCCGTACGACTCCAACGCTTATTTCGCCTATGCTACGGCGCTCAACGTTCTGCATTCTAACGACGGCCAGCGCGATATGGCCCAGCGCGAATCGGCCATAGCGGCTTATAAAAAAGCCATCGAGCTCAACCCCCAGAACATTTATTCTTACTGGGGTTTAAAAGACGTTTATTCGCGCGAATTTAAAGACGGAAGAATCGAATACGAAAAGATAATCGAAGTATCCAGGCAGGCGGTATCGCTCAACGACAAAAATTCCAACGCTTATTTCGAGCTGGCCATGGCCTATTACAAAAAGCCAGAAGGCGACATGGAAGACGACGCCATAGTCAATTTCGAAAAGGCGCTCGAGTTCGAAAAGAACAACTGGGAGATTTACTTCGCGCTCGGCGAAATTTTCCAGAAGCGTTACGAGTATAACCGCGCGATCGAAAAATTCACGCAGGCGCTCGCGCTTTCGCCTAAAAATCACGAAATATACTACAGGCTCGCCGAAATTTATTTCCTCAACGATTTTTACGACAAGGCCATAGCGGAGCTTAACCAGGCGCTCACGCTCAACCCCGAATTCTACGAAGCCTTCATGCTGCTCGGCAGGATTTTTTCCGCCAAAAACCTTCACGAAGAAGCTATAAGCGCCTTCGAATACGCTTCAAAAATTAACGAAACCAGCTGCGAGGTTTACGAATACCTTATCAACGAATATTACCACAAAATCACTTCACCGAAAACGACCAACGCCGCAACGCTTATCGAAAGGATCGTCGAGAGGTTCCGCTCCAAAACCAATCTCGAGCCCGACAACTCTTCCGCTCACATGGCGCTCGGCATGGCTATTTACAGTTTCAAAGACAGCGAATGGCTCGCAAAGGCCGTTTCCGAGCTCAAAATAGCGCTGCGCATAGACCAGTCCAACGTTTATGCGGGCTGGACCCTTTCTAAAATATTTATCAAATCCATGGGAGCGCCGGCGGACGCGGTCTCACTGTGCAAAAAGATCGTGCGGCTCGAACCCGACAATTCCCGCGCTTATTACGAGCTCGGCATAGCCTACATGGAAACGGGCGAGCTCGAAAAAGCCTACGACCAGATGAGCAAGGCGCTTATATTAAACAAGGCCTTCATAGAAGGTTATTTTAAAATAATAGAAATCCTCTCCAGGCTGGAGCGTTATGATTCAATACTCGACGTCTGCGACAAGCTTATAGAAATAAAGCCGAACTTCGCCAGAATACGCTATGAAAAAGCTCTGGCTTACTGGAAACTGGGCGATTACGAAAAAGTCGAGTCGGAAATACGCGCGTGCCTCGATCTGGACCCTGAATTTATCCTGGCTTACGTCGTCCACGGCGACGTGCACCTGGAATTAAAACGCTACGCCCAGGCGAAACAGAAATACGCCCTGGCGCTCACGCACATGAAAGACGACGTTTCCATAATAAAAAAACTGGCCTTTATAGCCGAAATAGAAAAAGATTTCGAAACTGCCATAGCTTACAATAAAAAAATCATAGAAAACGCCGCCTCGGACATCGAAGCCCGCCTGAAGCTGGCTAAAATATATTTCGCGCGCGGCGACTACGACAAGGCGCAGAATTTTTACGAGGAAGCCTTTATGGTCGATAACTACAGCGTGGAAGCCATAATGGGCCTCGCATACTGCCACCTCAAATCCTACGAATACGAGGAAGCCGAAAAACTCATGCTGCAGGCTATCTCTATCGATCCCGCCTGCTTCGAGGCTTTCGTGCGCCTCGGGGAAATATATCTGCGCAACGACCGCGTGGATTACGCCGTGGAGAACTTCAAAAAAGCCATTGCGGTAAACCCGCAAAATCCTTCGGGCCATTTCGGTCTCGCGAAGTGCTTCGAGGCGCAAAACAGCCTCGATCTCGCCGCGGCGGAATATAAGCAGGTTCTCGCCAAAGACGTCAACAACGTGGAAGCGCATCTCAGCCTCGCTTCGATTTACAAGCAGAAAGAGCTTTTCGACAACGCCGTTAACGAATACCAGCAGGTGCTCGAAATATCCCCCGGCAACGAAGAAGTTCACTTCAATCTGGCCGTTTGCTATGAAAAGCTCAACTTGCTCGATAACGCTATGTGGGAATATTCCGAAGCCATAAAGCTGAACCCCGGCAACAAAGACGCCTACCTGAATCTCGGCAATATTTTCTTCGCCAAGAAAATGTACGAAGACGCGTCGGCTAAGCTGGTAGTGGCCAACCGCATCGATTCGCGCGATATAGACGTGGCGTATAAGCTGGCCCGCTGCTACGAATTCACCGGCCAGATCGAAAACTCCATTAAAATGTATAAAGAGGTCGCCAGGTTGGATTATAACCATGTGGAAGCTTTCAACAAGCTCGGCGATCTTTACAACCTGGAAGAAAATTTCAACGGCGCCATAGACGCTTACAAGCGCGTCGTGGAGATCGAGCCGGGCAATATAGAAGTCCGGTTCAAACTCGGCGTAGTTTACAATAAGATAGACCTTATAACCGACGCCTGCAACCAGTTTATCGAGGCGCTCAAGATAGATTCCTACAATCCCGAGATACTGCTCGAACTCGGAAAAACATATAAAAAAGAAGGCGCGCTGGAGAAGGCTATCGAAAAATTCAGGCAGGTCATCGAACTCGACCCTGACATCACCGAAGCTTACTACGAGCTGGGAAAAGCGTATATACACAAAGGCCGCGTGGATAAAGCCATAGGCGAATTCCAGAACGTGCTCAAACGCGACTCGCAGAATATAGAAGTCCATTTCGAGCTCGGCAAGGCATATAAAGGCCAGGGAATATACGAAGAGGCCCAGAAGGAATTCATGACCGTCACGGAGCTTAATTTCGAGCATTCCATGGCGCACATAGAGCTCGGCCTCATATACGCGAGCCTCTATCAGATGGATAAGGCCATAGCCGAATTCGAAGTCGCGGTTTCGCTCGAGCCTGAAAACGCCAACGTGCATTTCGAGCTGGGAAAACTCTATTTCGAAAAATCGCTCTTCGAAAAATCCGTCGATGAATTTAAAAAGGCGCTGGTGCTCGACGAAAACAACCCGATCATACTTTACAGGCTCGGCGAGGTTTATTTCAACCTTAAAAAATATGAAAACGCTATCGTGCAATATAAAAAAGCTCTCGAGCGCGAGCCGGATTTCGTGGACGTAATACACCGCCTCGGAACCATTTACGCGGCGATGAATTCTTACGACGAGGCCATATCTTATCTTACGAAGGCATCCGAGCTCGATGTCGATTCGGCCGCAGTGTTTTCCGAGCTCGCCGAAATTTATGAAAAAATAAACGATTTCGACAAATCCATGCTCAACTACGAAAAGGCCCTTAAGCTCAAGCCGGATATGATCAACGTCATATACAAGCTGGGATCGAAATATAAAGAAAAACGCCTTTATTACAAGATGGTAGAGCTTTATCAGCAGGCCATCAAGCTCGCGCCCACGAACGCACTTTTTTATTACGAACTCGGCGACGCCCTTAAAAACCGCGAAATGCTAAGCGAAGCGAATGCGCAGTACAAAAAAGCCCTCGAACTCAATCCCGAGTTCGTCGACGCGATGTTCGGCCTTGTGGAAATAGGCTTCATACGCGAAGAGTACGACCAGGCGGTCGAAATCTGCCAGCGCGCGATAAGGCTTTTCCCGAACAATATAAAAATAAGGTATAATCTCGGAAAGGCTTACGCCAAAAAACAGCTCTTCCACAAAGCGCTCGAAGAGTACGAAAAGGTAATCAGCCTCGATTCGTCTTTTTACGACGTGCATATAGAGCTCGGCGAAATTTATATGGCCATAGGCGACAAGCAGGAAGCGGTAGCCTCTTATGAAAAGGCCGTAAACCTGAAGCCCGACGCTAAAGTTTATTTGAAGTTAGCTAAAATCCTGGAGGAAACCGGAAACAAGCCGAAGGCGAACCAGTATTACAAGCTCGCTTCGGAGCTCGCGCCCGATAACGCCGAGGCTTACTACAAGATCGGCCTCGACTACGAAGCTGCCGGCAATTTCGAGCAGGCTATAGTCAACTTTAAAAAGGCCGCGGAGCTCGAGCCGGAATTCATGGACGCCCACATACATCTCGGCCACCTGTATTTCGACAGCGAACGCTGGTCCGACGCCATAGCCGAATATATGTGCTGCGTGGAAAATGAACGCGGCAATTTTCAGATTTATTATAATCTGGCATATTCTTACCAGAAGCTCGAGTCGCTGGACGAATCGTGCGCGTTTTATCTGGAGGCCCAGAGGCTCGCTCCCGAAAATATCGACGTCATAAAAAATCTGGGCGAAATATACCGTTCCAAGCAGATGATCGACGAGGCCGTCGACTGCTACGAAAAGGTCCTCGGAAAAGACGCGAACGAATGGCGCGTCGCTATAGAACTCGGAAAGATATATATGCAGCGCAACGAGGTTGAAAAAGCGGTCGCCAAATATACCATAGCCCTCGACGGCGATCCCGAAAACGTCGATCTGTACCTCGAATTAGGCCGCGCTTATATGAGCTGCTCGAAACCTAAAGAAGCGCTTGAATTCATTAAAAAGGGGCTTACGCTTTATGAGCAATAAAACACCTGAAAAACTTAAATTATTGCACCAGCTCGCGGGAGAAGCTTATCTCGAGCTTAACAACCTGACAATGGCCATAGAGGCTTTTCAGCAGGTTATAAAGCTGGACGCCAACGATACTATGGCTCATTACAAGCTGGGCGAGATATATTCGAAAAAAGGAATGAAAGAAGAGGCAATGCGCGAGTACGAGCTCGCGGTAGCCATGTCGCCTGACGACCCGGATATTTTTTTCCAGCTCGGCGTGGACTATTTTAAGAAAGCCGATTACGACAGCGCTTACGATAAGTTCGAAAAGGCCCTCGGCCTTAATTCCGAGATGAGCGAGGTTTATAAATATCTCGGCGATATCAATTTCATACGTCAGAACTATCAGGACGCGCTTTCCAATTACAGGCTCTATCTCGAAACCCATCCTAAAGACCGCGCGATATGCTCCAACATGGCTTTAATTTACAGGCAGCTCAAGGAAGAAAAGAACGAGATGGAGGCGCTGGACGATATTTTAAAATTCGACCCCGACGATCTCGAGGCCAATATGCGTTCCGGCTCGCTGCTGTATTACGCCAAAAATTACAGCGCCGCCAAGGCGCGCTTTAACAAAGTGCTCGAAATAAAGCCCGAAGAAAAAGACGTTTACTATCCTCTGTGCGAAATATTCGAAGCCGAAGGCAATATCAACGGCGCGCTGGATATGCTGAAAAAAGCCATCCAAAACGGCTATCAGAACGCCGAAGCCATGCAGAAGCTCGGCGACCTCTGCCTTGCCAGCGGAAACGTCGCCGAAGCCGAAAAAGCCTTTAAAAAGGTCATCGCTAAAAACCCGGATTCCACCGACGCTCATTTCAGGCTCGGCGAAATATATCTTGTGGGCGGCCAGCACGACCGCGCGATAAACGAATTCAAGAAAGTCATCGAGCTCGAACCTGAAAATCCCGAAGTTTACCTGCGTCTCGGCAACGCCTATATGAGCAAGAACAAGTATTCCGACGCGGTGAAGATATACAATCAGGCGCTAGAGGCGGGCCTTACGGATATAACCATATACAAGGACCTCGGCGTGGCTTATTATTCGCTGCAGATGTTCGACGAGGCGGTGGAAAATTTCGAGCGCGCCCTTTCTCTCGATCCCGCTTACCATATAGCCCATGTCAAGCTCGCGGAGATATATCAATCTAAGAATATGTTCGACAGGGCGCTCGAAGAATATAATTCCATCATAGACATGGATCCGTCTAATTTTTCGGCCCTCAAAGAAATCGGCAAGATCTATTTCCAGAAAGGGATGTATCAGGAATCGATAAAAGCCTTAACCCAGGGCCTGAAGCTCAATTCGGCCGACATGGAAATTTCCCTTATGCTCGGTAAAATTTTCAAAAACACCAAAAATTTCGATAAGGCCCGCCAGATGTTCGAAAAGATCGTCGAGCGCGATCCCGATAATTACCAGGCCGTAATAGAACTTTCCAAAGTTTATTCCGAACAGGGCGCCGCCGATACGGCCATAGACATACTTACCAAGGTGATCAGCAAAGCGCCGTCAAATTATAAGGTGCGCGTGGAACTCGGCATACTCTACCGCGAGGCCACTTTCCTGGATAAAGCGATAGTTGAATTCAGAAAGGTGCTCAAGGAAAATCCGAAATTCGTGGACGGCCGCGTGGAACTCGCTCAGACCTTCCTTATCGACAGCATCGAAAACAACGACGCCACTATCTTAAAACAGGCTCAGGACGAAGCGAACCTGGCCCTCGAATACGATCCTAAATGCGTGAGGGCGCTCGTAATACTCGGCGAAATAGCCAAAGAGCGCGGCGATTTCGACAGGGCCAGAGAGTATTTCGACCGCGGCCTTAAAATAGAACCGGAAAACCCGCGCCTGATCGAACTTTGTAACGCGACCAGGAATTATAAAGTCAAAGAAGAAGTGCAGGACAAACTTTCGCTTGCAAAGGTTTATCTCGAACGCAACCACATCGAAAACGCCATTATGGAATACGAGTCGGTGCTCGAGCTGGATCCCAATAACTATCAGGCGACCTTTCAGCTGGCCGAAATATATCTAAACCAGAACCTTATCGATAAAGCCGTAAAATTCTTCCAGCGGACCAAATCCATAAAACCGGATTTTATCGAATCCTACCGCAGGCTGGCGGAAATATTCAAATCGCAGGGCGACAGCGATAAATTCATAAGCGAATGCATGCAGATAATAGAGCGCGAGCCGGACGATCCCATCGTCCATCTTGAACTCGCGAGGTCTTACATGCAGAACGGTTATTATGACGAAGCCCTTTCGGAGCTCAAACAGGTGATAACCATAGATCCGCAGTGCGCGGAGGCGCATCAGTATCTCGGCCAGATATACGAAAGGACGGAACTTTTCGACGACGCCAAGGAATCATACAACCGCGTTCTGCAGCTCGATCCCAATAACTCCGTAGCGCTCGATTATTTCGCCAACCAGCAGAACCGTGAAATGAACGACCAGATACAGGAGGCTTTCAATAAAGCCAAGGAGCACGAGGACATCAACGAAATCGACAAGGCCATCGAAGAATACGACCGCATACTTGAAATAAGGCCCGGCAATCTCGAAGTGCACTACAGGCTCGGAAACCTTTATGAAAAGAAAAAAGCTCATTCCAAAGCGCTTTTCGAATACCAGCGCGCTATAGAAATAGACCCCGAAAAATACAAGGACATATACCTTAAAGCCGGCAACGTGGCGCGCGAGCTCAAAGACCATCAGGAAGCCATAAGCTTTTTGAGCAAGGCTCACGAATATTTTCCCGAAAACAAGCAGGCCAGAAAAGACCTTCTTGACGAGTACAAGATAGTTTATCTGGAAGCGGAAACGCCGAATAAAGCCGACGATATAGTGAACAAGTACAAGGAAATACTCGAAAACAAGCCGGACGATCCCCTGGTGAACTATGAAATAGG
This sequence comes from bacterium ADurb.Bin243, assembly GCA_002069765.1. Lineage (GTDB taxonomy): Bacteria > Muiribacteriota > UBA9980 > UBA9980 > UBA9980 > UBA9980. The sequence continues at coordinate 55,661 of MWBZ01000017.1, read as the reverse complement.
ATTTTTATACAACAACCTTCCGCTGGAATCCTTCAACGAGGAAAACGTCCGCGGCAAAGCCATATTCGCCCTCAAAAAGGCCACCGAAATAATGAAGGGCGATATCGACGTGCATTTCGAACTCGCCCGCGCCTATAAGCGCGAAGCCATGTACGACGAGGCAGTGAGCGAATACCAGAAGATAATAGAACTTTCCCCGCAGAACGTTGAAGCGAGGCTGACTCTGGGCTACATACTGGAGCTCAACAGGCAGTTCGACGAAGCGATGGAGCAGTACAACAAATGCATCGAATTCGACAAAGACTGCGGCGAAGCTCACGCCCGCATAGTGGACCTTTATTATAAAATGTACGAAAAAGACGAGAACAAGACGCAGAAATTCTTCCAGCTGCTGCAGGACTATAAGAAATCGGCGGAAGGCAATTTCACCGACGCGATGGTCCATTACAGGCTGGGTTACGCTTACATCAAGCTTTCCGCCGGCTTCGGCCTGACAGGCGATGAAAAAGCCAACGCCCAGATGGAATTCAAGCAGGCCATAAGCATCGACAATACGAATCTCTATCCGTACTGGGGCCTCAAAATAGTCTATCAGAAAGAGTCTCTCGACGGCAAAGACATGTACGACGAGGCGATCGAAATATGCAAGCAGGCCATCCAGCGTTCTCCGAACAACGCCCGGGCGTATTTCGAGCTCGGCGAAGCGTATAACGAAAATTACAAGTCCAATATGAAAAATGAAGCCATTTACCAGTATAAAAAAGCCATAAGCCTTTCGCCGGATTACGTGGAAGCGCATTACAGGCTGGCTTCCATCTACCGCGTCAAAAACATGTTCGACGAGGCCGTCGTCGAGTACAACAAGGTTATCGAACTCGATCCCAACGGCGCTTTCGCCAAAGACGCCAAACGCTCGCTCGTACACATCGAGAAGAGCCGTGAAATAACTTAAACAATTATAAATAAGCGGAATTAATTTTTCAAATACGGAGGTAAATAATGTCAAGTTCGTTCGATGTCGTTTCCGAAGTAAATCTGGCCGAAGTAGATAACGCGATAAATCAAGTAAAAAAAGAGATCTCACAGAGATTCGATTTTAAAAACTCCAAAAGCGATTTAAACCGCGACGACGTTAAGATAAATATGGTTTCAGACGACGAATACAAGATGAAAAGCCTTGTCGAAATTTTAAAAGACAAGCTGGTAAAGCGTAAAGTGCATATCAATTCTTTGAGGTTCGGAAAACTCGAAAGCGCCCTCGCCGGAACGGTCCGCCAGAGCGTTGACATAGTTTGCGGAATAGAAGTGGATATAGCCCGCGAGATGGTGAAAGACATAAAAAATTTAAAAATAAAGGTCCAGGCCTCCATTCAGGAAAAGCAGGTCAGGGTGTCCGGCAAAAGCCGCGACGACCTTCAGGGCGTGATACAATTCCTGAAGTCGAAGGATTATAAAATACCCCTGCAGTTCACGAATTACCGCGAAAATTAAGAAAATAGAAAGGCATTTGTTAATGGCTTATAAAGTGATGTTTATCTCTCTTGGGTGCGCAAAAAACCTCGTCGATTCGGAAAAAATGCTTGAAATCCTGGCCGGGTACGGCTTCGAGTTCACGGAAGCGCCTTCCGAAGCCGATGCGGTGGTCGTTAATACCTGCACTTTCATAGACGAGGCCAAGTCGGAATCGATAGAAAATATACTCGAGGCGGCCAGCTTTAAAAAACCCGAAAACGGCAGGCTCAAGGCCCTCATAGTGGCGGGGTGCATGGTGGAGCGATATAAAGAAACGCTTTATGACGAAATACCTGAAATAGACGCGGTGGTGGGCCTCGCCTCCATTCAGGACATAGCCGCCGTAATTTTGTGGGTCCTCGAAGGCAACAAAAAGATCATGCTGGCCGATATCCCCATGGTCAGGGTCATGAGGCCGAAAAGCAAGGCCGCGTCGGCCAACTACATAGAGGCCAACGAAGAGCTCAGCGCGCCCAGATTTTCGCTTACGCCGCCGTTCTGGTCGTACCTTAAAATCGCCGACGGCTGCGATAATCCATGCTCTTTCTGCGTGATCCCTAAAATACGCGGCAAATTCAAGAGCGTCCCCATAGATATTCTGCTCTCGCGCGCGAAGCGCCTGGCTTCAGACGGCGTTAAAGAGATCAACATCATAGCCCAGGACAGCACCAATTACGGCCGGGACATTTACGGCAAAACCAGGCTGGCCGAACTTATAGAAAAAATAGCGGACATAGACGACATAAAATGGGTAAGGCTTTTATATACTTATCCGCTTCATGTCACCGATCAGCTTATAGACGTGATCGCCGGCAACCCTAAAGTATGCAAGTATATAGACGTTCCGCTGCAGCACGTAAGCGATAACCTCCTCGGCGCGATGAAAAGGGGAATGAATTACAAAAAAACCGCGGCATTCGTCGAAAAACTGCGCGAAAAAATACCCGGAGTGTGCATAAGAACTTCTTTCATAATTGGCCATCCCGGCGAAACCGAAGAAGACAACGATCAACTGATAGAGTTTCTGGAAAAATATAAAATTGAAAAAGCCGGATTTTTCAGGTATTCGCAGGAAGAAGGCACGCCGGCCGCCTCCTATGAAAAACAGGTAAGCGAAAAAGTGAAAATGAGGCGGTTGAAAAAAGTTTCGGTGGCATACGACAGGGTTTTAAAAGACATTAACAAATCACTTATCGGAAAAGAGTTCGAGTACATGATAGAGGATTACGACGAAGAAAGCGGCATGCTTACGGCACGCAGCTACAGAGAGGCGCCGGACGTGGACGGCTATGTCAGCATAGCGGCTGAATCGGCCAGATATCTCGTGCCGGGAACTTTTATAAACGCTAAAATCGTCAAAACCAAAAAGTTTGAATTATACGCGGAGGCCGTCTGATATGCCGTTTTCCTTTCTGATAAGGCTTAACGTCGCCAATAAAATATCTGTGTTCCGCATACTCATAATACCCGTGTTCATGTTTTTATTTATAATGAAGCCTGAACCGGGAGCGGTTAATTACTACATGATCGCCGCGTGGCTTGTGTTCATAGTCGCCGCCGTTTCGGACCTCGTCGACGGCTATTACGCCAGAAATTACGAAAAAGTTACCAAATTCGGAAAGCTCATAGATCCTATAGCCGACAAAATGCTTGTAACGGCGGCGCTTTTATGCCTTGTGGAGAGCGGCTCGGTAAGCTCCTGGGTGGCGTTTTTAATTATCGGCCGCGATATAGCTATTTCCGGCATGAGGATCATCGCGGCCGCCCACGGAAATATAATAGCCGCTTCGCCGCTCGGCAAATGGAAAACTGTGCTTCAGCTTACGGCCATAATAACGGCCCTTACGTTTTACTCTTTCGATGAAATGCTTAAAATGGGGCAATTCGCCGGAGCGGTTAGCCAGAGCGCGGCCGTAGTCTATTACAGGTTTTACGAAAAACCCTTAATAGACGCGCTGATGTATATTTCCGCACTCATCTCTCTGGTGTCCGGCTATGATTATTTTAAAAAAAATAAGCACGTTATAAAAGATTGACAAAAAGCATGTATAAAGAGTATAATATAGACACCAATAAAAATATAGCCAGGCTTGTTTTTGCAAGGCTCAAAGATATCCGGAAAAGCTCTTTTTTAACTCCAAAGTTGATGTTCGCTGAAAGCCTCACCGGCGGAATGCTGTCAGATTATATGACCGGCGTTCCGGGCGTTTCTGAATTTTATAAAGGCTCCGTGGTGGCTTATTGCAATACGCTGAAGACCTCCATTTTGAAGGTCGGCGAGGAAACGCTCAAAAAATTCGGCGCGGTTTCGGCCGAAACGGCCCGCGAGATGGTCTCTGCGCTGGGCTCGATTTACGGGGCGGACATCGGCGTATCCGTTACGGGAATAGCCGGGCCCGGCGGCGGCAGCGCTTTAAAGCCCGTAGGGCTGGTGTATTTCGGCTTTTATGCGAAGGGCGAAATTTACGTTTGCCGGAAGGTTTTTTCGGGAGGGCGCGACGCGATCCGCCGTCAGGCTTCTCATTTCGCGCTTCTGGAATTGCTGAAATTCCTGAACGGGCGTGCGGAAATTTTTACGGGTATTGCATCCGCTCGAACCGGCGGGCAATTTTTTAAGGATATTATTTCGAACTGAATATTAAAAATTTATTATATAGCTATAATTACCTGAGGTGAAAGATAATGGCAGTAGATTTAAGTAAGAACGCTGGAAAAGAAAAGATGCTCGAGTCGGCGATATCGTCGATTCAAAAAAGCTACGGCAAAGGCTCGATAATGAAACTCGGCGAATCGCAGATACACACGGTAGCGGTAGAAGTAATTCCGACCGGGTCGCTTTCGCTCGATATAGCCACCGGAATAGGCGGCGTGCCGCGCGGCAGAATAGTGGAGATATACGGCCCCGAATCGTCGGGTAAAACCACGCTCGCGTTTCATATAATAGCCAACGCCCAGAAAAACGGCGGAGTGGCGGCTTTTGTAGACGTCGAACACGCCATGGACCCTAAATATATCAAATGCCTCGGCGTCAATATAGACGATTTATACGTTTCCCAGCCCGACAGCGGCGAAGAAGCGCTCGACATAGTGGAAACTCTTGTAAAAACCAACGCTATAGACGTAGTCGTTTTAGACTCGGTGGCCGCGCTCGTTACGCGCGCCGAACTCGAAGGCGCAATCGGCGATTCGCACGTCGGCCAGCAGGCCCGCCTTATGAGCCAGGCCCTCAGAAAAATAACTTCTATAGCTTCAAAATCTAAAACCACGGTTATTTTTATCAACCAGCTTCGCGATAAAATAGGCAATTCTTACGGCCCTTCAGAAACTACCACCGGCGGCCGCGCGCTCAAGTTTTTCTCTTCGCTGAGGCTCGATATCCGCCGCACCGAATCCATTAAAATAGGCGAAAAGACCATAGGCAACTCCGTTAAGGTCAAAATAGCCAAAAACAAACTCGCCCCCCCTTTCCAGGTATCCGAATTCGATATCATCTATGGCGAAGGAATTTCAAAGGAACTCGAGCTCATCTCTCTCGGCGAAAAATTCAAAGTAGTCGAAAAATCGGGCGCGTGGTATTCCTATAAAACCAATAAACTCGGCCAGGGCACCGATAACGCCAGGAAATATTTAATCGAAAATCCCGAAGTATCGAAGGAAATCGAAGACACCATATTGGGCCAGACTCTTCCCCACCGCATAGTGCCTTCACTGGCAAAAGATGCGGCGGAAGAACCGCCTGCGGCTCCTAAAAAGGAAAAAAGCAAAAAAGCTTAGCAAATAATAACAAAGCGTGGTGTTTTAACTGAATATTGGCGCGAATAACTGTTTAATGTTAATAATCGGGCTTATCCTGACGCTCAACGTCATAATAATCTTTTTCTATATGAGAATGAAAAAGATGGTGGAAACTTTGAGCGGGTCTAATTCGCTTTATTCCGATTTAAGCGAACTGGCTAAAAAATGCTCGCAGCTCAATTCGGAATTTGAAAAAGTAGCTATGATACGCATCGCCGAGCTCGAAGATAAAATATCCCATCTGAAAGAGCTCGTTATGCTCGCCGATGAAAGAATACTCCAGATCGTCGAATTTCAAAAAAACCTCGATAATTTACAGGTCCAGCGGCAGGGGACGAACGGCGTTTCCCAGCAGGCGATCGATTCAGACCTTATAACGCGTTTCCGCCTTAACATGAAGCCCGACCTGTCGAATCTGGAAATAAGAATGATACAGAAAATGAAAGAAGAGTACGGCAGAATGTACGCCGAACTTTCAGGCAAAATCGAAGAGCTCAAGATACGCCAGGAGCCCGTTCCGAAACCTCAAAAAGACATTCAGGGGCAGACGGGCGTCTCGTCCATCAGCCCCGCAGCGGCGCTTAACTCCATAAGCCCTCCGCCCGTTAACGCCGGCGTTAATCCGGCCACCACTCATCACGGCAAGATCAAGCAGACCGGATACATAATGCCCAAAGAGCATCTGGAGCCGGCCGCCATAAACGGAAAATACTCCGAGATATATAAACTCGCCGAGCAGGGGCTCGACGCCACCGCCATATCCGAAATAACCAAAGTCGAAAAAAGGACTATCAACTTCATTTTAAACCTTAGAAAAATCCAGTAATATTTATTTTACGGGCCCGGTAAAAGCGGCAGCAACTAAAAAATCTCTCACGAAAGCATTGACGAAATGAAAGATCAGAAACTAAAAAAAAGCAACGAAGAGCAGGGCGGCGGAACAGCTGTTCCACCGGCCGAAGTTTCCGCGTCTTCCGAAGAAAAAAAACATAAAAAAGTCCATGAAGAAACGCTCGCCTCGATGACCGGAATTTCTTTTTCCGGCGAGAACTCGAGCATTATCGTGCTCGCGCTTCCTTCTAATTTTCTTTATTATATCAAGCGCGTATTGCTTCCTGTGCTGGTTATGGCAGGCCTGGTTTCGGTTTATTATTTAAGCAGCATTTTGATGCTTTTCGTCGTTTCCTTTTTCTTCGCTTACGTCCTTAATCCGCTGGTTTTGCTCGTAGAAAAATACCTGAAAAATAAGACTGTTTCGATTCTTTCTGTTTATCTGGTATTATTTTCTTTGTTTCTGCTCCTTATCATTCCGGCCGTAACCAATATCGTATCTGAAATATCCGATCTTGGAAATAAAATGCAAAGGTACAGCGAATCCTTCAAGGGAATGTACCGCAATTTTATTCATTCGGTACAGAAATCCGGAACGCCCATCTGGCTTGGAGAGATAGAAAAGTATCTGTCTTCGTTTATTGAAACTCCCGATAACGGTATTTCTAAAGACGCCGCGCTTCCTGAAACCGTGAACGGCGTTAAGCGCGACGATACGGTGACGGTTAACGGCTATGAAGTCAACCTCGTTAATTACAGCTCTTCTACCGGCGAAGTTTTAATAGCCAACACTTCGGAAATTACCCTGAATTATATAAATAAACTGAATTATTTTTTAAAGCACAGCCCCAAGGTGGAAGCGTTTATAATGAGCGTTTTTGAAATGTTGAAAGACAACCTGCTCAACGTTTCGTCCGCCATATTGATCGGACTTATGAACCTTACCGCCATTCTTATCCACTATGCGCTCGTGCCTCTTCTGGGCTATTATTTCCTGGCCGATTTTAAAAATTTATGGGCCGGGTTCCAAAATTCCATACCCGATAAATTTAAAAATCAGACCGTACGGCTGGTGGGGCAGCTCGACGAAGTGCTCGGCACTTTTTTGAGGGGGCAGCTTGTCATATGCCTTATTGTCGGCACGGCTTTTTCATTCGCGCTCTTTTTTATAGGAGTTGATTTCGCGTTCATTATAGGTCCCATATCAGGAATTTTTAATATAATATATTACCTTGGCCCCGCCATGGCGCTGGTTCCGTCTCTTATCATCGCCCTTTTAAAATGGGGGCTTACGTTTAAAGCGCTTTATAAAATGATATTTATCATAACGGCGATACTTGTCATTCATATAATCGACGCTTTTATGTTCCAGCCTTTTATCGCTGAAAAGTCGTTCAGCATGCATCCGCTTACGCTTATGCTGCTTTTATTCATAGGATTCCAGCTGCAGGGGCTTCTCGGCATGTTCATCGCCATTCCGCTCTACGGCGTCGGAAAAGTCATTTATAACAACTTTAAAATCGTCTATGTTTGATTACGATAGCCCTGTCGCGTTTTCACGGCTTATCGCCGAATATAAGCTTAAATTCATTCATTTAAGCAGGGCCGAATTGGAATCCTGCGTCAGCTTCGGCCCTGCGCCGTGCGAAGCCGCGCTGGGCGGGTCCGTTTATAATTACGCGGCCAATGCGCTGCGGCTTGAAAAAAATGAAAAAATCCTGCTGATAGACGGTTCGAACTCAAAATATTATCTTCTCGCCATTAACCGTATAGAGAAGAAACGAGTCACGGCCGATTGCCGTGCCGTAGAAATATATGACGATATTATAAAAAAAGAATATAATTGCTTTGTCGGAGTCTTGAAAGGCCACGCCAATGAGGAAATTGTAGAAAGGCTCACCGAGCTCGGCGCCGATTCGATCTTCTTTTTCAGATCCAGGTATTCACAGTGCGATATCGGCCCCGAAAAACTCGAAAGACTTTATAAAATAGCGCTTTCGGCAAGCTCGCAGTCGAGGCGCTTGAAGGCGCCTCTCATTCAAAGGCTCTCTTTCGAAGAAGCGGTCCGCAGGCTGGCTGCGCCTGGCGCCCGGTCGTTTCTTATGGCCGAACCGTCGCTTTGCGGCGGCCTCGATTTCGCCGGCGCTCCGGCCGAAGCGGCGTTTGAAGCACTGAGAAAGGAATCCGCCGGGTCCGTCAATATAGTATCGGGCCCTGAAGGCGGATTCGAGCGCGACGAAGCTTCGGGCATTCTCGGCACGGCCGCCGCGATTCCCGTGACTCTGAAAAACGTCGTGCTGCGGGCTTGTTTTGCCCCGCAGGCGGCGCTTGCGATAATAAAATACAGATGCGGTGATCTATGAGTTTAAAATTTGCCATAACCACTCTTGGGTGCAAAGTCAATCAATGCGAACAGAAAGAAATTGCCTCTCTTTTCGTTGAAGCCGGTTTCGGGGAAGCGGGCATGAGGGAGCGCGCCGACGTCTATATCATCAACAGTTGCGCCATTACGCGCGAAGCCGAAAATAAAGCCCGCCAGATAGCGTCTTCGGTTAAAGGCCGCTTTCCTGAAGCGGTAGTCGCGCTGGCCGGATGCTATGCGTCCCGGCTTGGCGATGAAAAACTGAAAAATATAGATATTTACGTTTCGCAGGCCGATAAGAAGAAGATCGTCGAAATTTGCGCCCGTTATTTAAGCGAAAAAAATACGCGCGCCGAAACGGCGCACGGGTATGAAAAGCAGGCTGACGATAAGGGGCCCGCGGCGACGCAGCCTAAGACACGCGCACAGCTTAAAATACAGGACGGCTGCAAAAGCTTCTGTTCATACTGCATCGTGCCGTATATCAGGACCGAAGAATACAGCATGCCACCGGACGAGGTTATCAGGCAGATCGTAACCCTGAGCGCCGCCGGTTTCAGCGAAATAGTGCTCACCGGAATTCACGTCGGCAAATATGCCGTAAACGATATATACGGCAATTTATTCGGTTTTGAAAACCTTTTGCAGACGCTGGACCTTTATCCGTTTGAAAAAGAATTCAGGATCAGGATTTCATCGATAGATCCCTGCGAGCTCAGCGAAAAAATAATTTATTTGATCAAAAATTCGCCGCGTTTCGCGCCGCATTTTCACGTGGCGCTGCAGAGCGGGTCGGACAGGATCCTCAAAGCCATGAACCGCAGGTACGGCCGCGCCGAATTTATAGAAAAAATAAAACTTATCGAAAGCAATATAGAACTCGCAGCGATCACTTCGGACGTGATAGTAGGCTTTCCAGGAGAGTCCGAAGAAGATTTTATGGACACCTATAACCTGCTGAATGAATTTAATTTTTATGATTTCCATATTTTTCAATATTCCGACAGGCCCGGGACCGCCGCTTCGAGAATCGCAGAAAAAGTCGATCCGGCGGTAAAAAAAGAACGATCGCGTATACTGCACGAACTTAAATATAAGAAAAATAGCATATATTATAAAAATAATATAGGCCGCGAGGCTTTCGTCATACCGGAAAAAATATTGTCGAAAGCGCCGGACGGTTCGGCCAGGCTTTCGGGCCATAGCGAAAGGTATATAGAAACGGCCTTTGACGGGCGCGCCGATATGGCCGGAAAAATAGTAAAAGTAAGGCTTGTTTCCGCGAGCGAAGTCTCCGACGGCATGAACGCCGTGCTGACGCAATAACCGCCTTGCGTTTTCGGCATCCGAAACGGGCGGAATGCGCGTGATTATATAAAGTTTTTATTTACGGCGAAGTATTTTTGACATTTTTAAAAAAAAATGTTAATATAATCACTGAAGATATATTTTTTCCGGCGCGGGCGAGAGGTGATATAAATTGAAAAACAATAACGGCGCGTTTATAAAGAAAATTATTTTTTCCGTTATTATAATGTTGATTTTTATTTATGCTTTCCGTTTTTATACGGCATCGGCGCCGGACAAAACCGCCGCGCCTTATGCCGCGCAAAATTCCGGGCAGCCTGAAGCTCCGGAGCTGCAAAAAAAAGCGGCTGAGATAAAGCCATCCGATATTCTTCCCGTTTCTACCGCCGAAGTGGCTTCCTCGGCGCGGAACGGATCGCAAGCGGCCTTCGCCGTTAAAGCCGGCGAAAAAAAAGATCAGCCCGAACAGCCGGGCGCAGGGCGCGAGGCGAAGCCCGTCGAAACTTCCGCTAAAAAAGGCGTTATAACCGGCAACGGCGTCAACGTAAGAAGCGAAAGCCGAGTGGACGCGAATAATTCCAACGTGGTGGTCAAGGTGAATAAAGGCGATAAGGTCGATATCATAGGCGCGGAAAAACCCGCCAACGATAACAGGCAATGGTATAACGTCAAATTAAAAAACGGCAAAACCGGATTCGTAAGAGAAGATCTCATAAAAATAGAATAGCGGAAAAATAATAAAAAAATAGCCGGATAATCAAAAATAAAAACTCCCTGAAACGCTGTTAAGGTTCAGGGAGTTTTTTATAACGATTTAAAATGCGGCGTTATTTTGTGACTTTAACTCCGGCGTGCGTTTTTAATTTCTTGCACTGCTGGATGGTCTGCATGGCTACGGGTACAAGGCCGCCCGTGGGGTTGAATTCGATTACTTTGGTGAATTCTTCGATGGCGTTGTCGTAGTGGCCCATGTCTTTATAAACGAGCGCGAGATTGTTGCGGCCGAAAACATAGCCGGGCGCCAATTCTAAAACGCGTTTGAAGATCTTTACGGCTTCGTCGTATAAAGCGGCTTCGCGCAGGCAGAGCCCGTAAGTGTTAAGAGCTTCGAGGTTATCGGCGTCGATTTCGCAGACTTTTTTAAATTCGTCAACAGCTTTTTTTATATCGCCCTTTGTTTTGTAAGCATTGCCGAGATTGGTATGCGCTTCTATGTTGCCGGGGTCTATCTGGGTTATCTTGCAGAACATTTCGATAGCTTCGTCGACATTGCCTTTTCTGAGATAAACTTTTCCCAGATGCCTGTAAGCGTTTATGTGGTTCGGATCAATTTCTAACGCGCTTTTAAACTCAGCTATCGCTTCATCGTATTTGCCCTTTTTCTTGTAGTTAAGACCCGATTCGATCAAAGCGGCGATTTTTTGCTGATTACTCATGGAAATCACACCTTTCGCAATGTTAGTAATTAAGCTATTGTTATTATTGAAAAATTAAAACATCATGTCAATTTGCCACTATAAAAAGAAAACAACAAATTCCGCTTGTTAAAAAAGGCTTTAAAAGCGGAAGTGTTGCGCGATATGGTTATTTATAAGTGTTTTTAACAAATTTTTGTTTTTCATTTTATAATTTCATTATACCACATTTAATAAAATTTTTCAAGCGAATATGAAAATAGGTTCCAAAAATAATTGTAATTGCCGTAAGCTTTATGATATAATGTCGAGTTTATGAAGGATGAAAAAAAGATTATATATTTCGATAACAATTCCACTACGAGGCCTTTGAAAGCTTTGCGCGGCCGCGGCTGCGAATATTTTGCCAACGCCTCTTCCTATCATTGGCCCGGCCTTAAATCCAGGTTCGCGCTCGAGACGGCAAGGGAAAAAGTCGCCGCGTTCATAGGCGCACGGCCTTCGGAAATATTTTTCACTTCGAGCGGAAGCGAGGCCAACAATATGGCCGTCGGCGGAGTGATCAATCAATTCAAATATTTCGCCGGCCTCGACAATATAAGCGTGATCATGAGCGCGGTCGAGCATCATTCGATATTGAACATTTCACATAATCCGGCATTTAAAGGCGTAGAATTTAAAATTGCGCCAGTGGACGCGAACGGCGTAGTAGATTTGTTGGCGCTCGAAAGGCTAATTACGCCTTCGACGGTTCTTGTGAGCGTAATGATGGCCAATAACGAAACCGGTGCGGTAATGCCGTTTGAAAAAATCGGCGGGCTTTGCGCCGAAAAATCGGTTTTGTTTCATTGCGACGCGGTTTGCGCGAGCGCGAAGATTAAATACGACGTTTCAAAGTTTAATTGCGATCTTTTGACCGTTTCGGCCCATAAAATGTACGGCCCCAAAGGAGCGGCATGCCTTTATAAAAAAAGGGGAGTAACCCTGACGCCGCTGATATACGGCGGCCATCAGGAAAACGACCTTCGCGCCGGCACCGAAAATTTAGATGCCATAGATGGTTTCGCTCTTGCATGCGAAGAAGCCGGCCGGAACTTCGGCGCAAATAATCGCCGTTACCTTGAATTGAAAACTGCTTTTTTAGCGTCGCTAAAAGCAAAAATGCCCGGAGTGAAAATAAACGGCGCCGGCGCGGAAACGCTTGCAAATACAGTTTCCTTATCGTTTGATTTCAAGGACGAGCATGAATCTAACGCTTTTATGTTCAACCTGGATATGATGGGCCTCGCCGTGTCAAGGGGAGCGGCCTGCGCGTCGAGCGCGAACGCGCCGTCGCACGCCCTCGCTGCGATGGGCCTGGACCCTCTTATGGCGGCTTCGGCCGTGCGCGTGTCGTTCGGCATCGAAAACGAAATAAGCGAAACCGAAGAAGCCGTAAATATCATTCGCGCGGCTTTCGATCTTGTCGCTTCGGCTAGAAAGGCCTGAGATAATATGAGTGAAAGAAAAAAAGTGCTTATAGGCCTGTCCGGCGGCGTGGATTCCGCTACGGCCGTTCATTTTTTGAACGCATCCGGCTACGAGGTAATCGGGCTCACCCTTAAAATGCTTCCGGACGCCATAGAAAAAGCGTGTTCGGCGGGCGAAGGCTTTCGCGTGTGCTGCTCGAAGGAAGCGGTTATGGAAGCCAGGATATGCGCTATGAAACTTGGGATACCTCATTATGTAATCAACTGTTCCGGCGATTTCAAAGATAAAGTTATCGATTATTTCATCGAAGATTATCTCGAGGCTAAAACTCCTAACCCGTGCGTGTTTTGCAATAAGCACATAAAGTTCAAGTATTTATTGAAATACGCGTCGATGATGGGAATCGATTATGTTTCCACCGGGCATTACGCGGATATCAAATACAGCGGAAAGTACGGCATGAAATTATTCTCTAAGCCGGCCGACGCCGACCGCGACCAGTCTTATATGCTTTCCATGCTGCCGCGCGAATATATCGATAAAATAATATTGCCGCTCGGGCCTTACGCCAAATCTGAAACGCGCGCCTATGCTGAAAAACTGGGGCTTATAGTGGCTAATAAGCCGGATTCGCAGGAAATATGCTTCATCCCCGACGGGGATTACGCCGGCTTTATTATGGCGGACGAAAAAAGCCGCGGCAAAATCAAACCGGGCAACATAGCGACCGCGGATAATAAAATACTCGGAAGGCATAACGGGCTGATAAATTATACCATAGGGCAGCGTAAAGGCCTTAATATAGCCCACAAAACTCCGCTATACGTTATAAAGCTCGACCGAGAAAGAAACGAAGTCGTCGTGGCCGAAGCCGAAGCCGCCGAAAAAAAAGAATTTTTCGTTAAAGGCATAAACTGGCACCCCGAAGCGCCGATTACGCCGGGATACGTTTACGCAGTAAAAATAAGATACAAGCACAGGGAAACCGAGGCCGAATTAACGCCTTTAGACGGCGGCCGGGCCGCGGTAAAACTTCATAAGCCCGAAAGAGGAGTCACCCCCGGGCAGATCCTCGCCGTGTATGACGGCGAATTCCTTCTGGGCGGAGCGGTCATCGAGTAATCCCGATGCCGCGCCCCCGTCATGTTTTTTACCGCCCCGCCGGGCGGTTTTCGTTTATTAACCGCAGCTGTAATATGAGCAGGCGGGATTTCTGCATTTGCCACCGCGGCAGCCTTCTACGTAATCGAGCGTTCCGCCGCATTCGGGGCAGGCCCCGCTCTGGCCGCCGCCGATTATCCCGCCCAGATAAGAATTGCCGTTCTGGGCGCTGCCGGATATAGAAAGAGCCTGCGCGATCCCGCCGGTGAATGTCGAGTCTTCAGCATTTTCCAGCGCCGCGGGATTTTTAGCTTCGCCGGATTTTTCGGACGCTTTCTGCTGGGCCATTTCGCGAAGCAGTATGTAATCGTGGATCGCCTTTCCCACGCCGTCCAGGCACGAAGCTATGTAGCTCGGGCCGAGGCCCTTTTCTTTAGTGCACTTTATCTCGATAAGCTCGTCCCTTATTTCCTGCATGCTGGCGCCGTGCTTGAGCGCGAGCGAGCTGAGCCGCCCCAGGCCTTCGGTAAACGCCGACGGGCACCCTCCGGCCTTGCCGAGATCGGCGAAAACTTCTATTTCCTTTCCGTCGAGGTCTTTGTATATATGAACGTAAAGCATGCCGCAGCCGGTGTCTTTTCTGATGCGCGTCCCATCGGCTATCTGCGGCGTTTTGCGCTTTTTAGGCTGAGGCTTGAGGCTTTCACCCTGCGCCGAGGCCGAAATCTGCGCCTGTACGGTTTTTGGGGCGGAGCCTGCGTGGTAAACCTGCTCGCTCTTGCAGCCGTCGCGGTAAACTGTTATGCCTTTAAGCCTCATTCTGTAAGCCATCATATATGCCTGGGCGATATCGTTCACCGATGCGGAATTTGAAAAGTTGATGGTTTTAGAAACGGCGTTGTCGCAATATTTCTGAAACGCGGCCTGTATTTTGATATGCCATTCGTAAGGGATTTCGTGAGAGGTTATAAAAACGTCCCGCATATACTGGGGAAGGTCGCGAAGATTTTTGAGAGTGCCTTCCGATTTTATTTTTTCTATTATTTCTTCGCCGTCGAACCCGTTTCTTTTGAGCGTAGCCATTAAAAAAGGATTGATTTCCCGAAGCACTGTGCCGTCCATGACCCTTTTTTCGTATGAGAGGGCGAAATAAGGTTCTATTCCGCCCCAGGCGCCGGCTATCGTGGATATGGTGCCGGTCGGAGCGACTGTCGTAGAGGCCGAGTTCCTCAGTTGCATATCGACGCCTTTGAAGTTCGGCGAATTTTTATCGTAAATCGAGTTTTTGAAATTGGCGAAAACTCCTCTGGAAGAGGCCAGCGTCTGCGACGTTTTGCGCGTTTCGGTCTGGATGAAGTTCATCACGTTTTCGGCCAGGTCGCACGCCGCGTCGGAGTTGTAGGCTATTTCCAGCTGGGCGAGCATATCCGCGAACCCCATGACGCCGAGCCCTATTTTGCGGTTCGACTTCGTAAGTTTTTCGATTTCGGCGTTGGGGTATTTATTCATGTCTATTATATTATCCAGAAAATGTACCGCCGCGGATACGACTTTAGCCAGGCGCTCGTAGTTCACTTTTCTGTTTTTTATCATCCTGCCGAGGTTTATGGAGCCGAGATTGCACGACTCGAAAGGCAGAAGAGGCTGCTCGCCGCAGGGATTGGTGCTTTCTATCTCGCCGATATGCGGAGTAGGGTTGTATTCGTTTATCCTGTCGATGAATATGACGCCGGGGTCGCCGTTGCGCCAGGCGTTTTCTACCAGAAGCGACCATATCTGCGAAGCTTTTATCTTTCGGACCGCTTCGCGCGTATGCGGGTTCACCAGCTCGAAATCTCCGTCGTCGGCCACGGCCTGCATGAATTTGTCGGTGATCGCCACCGAAATATTGAAGTTAGTAAGCGTTTTATCGTCTTTTTTACACGTTATGAAATCGAGTATGTCGGGGTGGTCCACCCTTAAAATGCCCATGTTTGCGCCGCGGCGGGTTCCGCCCTGCTTGATTTCCTCCGTGGATGAATTGTAAACCCGCATAAAAGATATGGGGCCGGAAGCTATGCCTTTGGTAGTTTTAACGTTGTCGTTCCTGGGCCTGAGGCGGGAGAAGGAGAACCCCGTGCCGCCGCCGGACTTATGTATCATGGCAGCTTCCAGCAGCGTGGAATATATACCTTTAATGTCGTCTTCCACGGGGAGCACGAAACATGCGGAAAGCTGCTGCAGGGTGCTTCCGGCGTTCATGAGCGTGGGGGAGTTGGGAAGAAATTCCAGGTTCAGCATTATGTCGAAAAATTCTTCGGCTGATTTACGCGCGCATTCGCTGGAATCGTATAATTCGTTAAGATTGTCCAGGAAAGTCTTAAAGTTTTCGTCGTAATTTTTTACCGTGCCTGAATTTAAAAATTCATAAAAATCCGAGATGGTTTTTTTCACTTCCGGCGAATTCGCGGTCCGGACGGGAAGCGCGGCCGCGAACTGGTCCATGGCCGCTTTCAGCTTTTCCGAATGCTGGCACTGCGCGCCGTGAAGAAGAGAAAGATCGGAGCTCAAAGTATCGTGTGCCGGTATCAGAACGCGCGCGACGTTTTTATAAACGGCTTGCGCCTCTATATTTTTATCGTAAATTATATCGGCGAGCGCGACGTTTCTGGCCACGCGCCATAAAAGTTTTTCGGGGGTCTCGTTGGGTTTCAGGTATCTTTTTTCCAGAACTATCCTGGCGTTAGGAGTGAGTTCCAGTTTCTTTTCGGTTGAAGTCCGCTTCATTAAATGCGTTTCCTCTCTTTGCTTAAATGGCTTTTTAATGCCCTGAATATATTAGGAATCTAATTTATAGTTCAAATATATTCAAATTTTTTAATGTTTTAATTTATTTGCATATAACGATAAAACGCGGTACGCCCGCGTTTTATCGTTATATGGTCTTATATGCCTTTTTTATTTTAAGCCCCGCGGCCTTTTAGGTCTTGACTTTTCTTATTACGTCGAGTATGCTGCCGTCGCGCCATTCCATCACGGCCACTATCCTGTCGTCGAGCTCCACTTTTTCGGGCACTCCCGTTATCTTATAGACTTCGTCCATGAGCTGGTCGATAGGCTTGATGGGCAGGCCCGAGTTTTTCGTCTTTTCGATAAGGTCCTGGCGTTTGGGGTTGATGCATATTCCGCGTTCGGTGACTATTACGTCTATCAGTTCGCCGGGGCAGGTTACGGTCGTAACGTTTTCGCGGATTATCGGTATGCGCTTGCGGAAAGAAGGAGCGGTTATTATGGTTACGTCGGAGCCCGCGGCGACGTCGGGGAAACCGCCCGTGCCGTGCAGCAGAAGGCCGTCTGAATGGGTATTGACGTTGACGTTGAAATTAAGGTCTATTTCGGTTGCGCCGAGCACGCCTATATCGAGCATGTGCGCTATGCAGCCTTTTGCGTGATAATTATAGGAGATGGAAAGCGTGGATTCCACATGGTTGTTGTTTTCGCGCAGCGATCTGACCGCGTCAAGGTCGAAGCACTGCCCTTCGCATATATATTTGAGCGAACCTTCCTCGAGCATTTTAACGAGCACCGTGTTTCCGCCGCCGTGCGCGAAAGAAGCCGTAACGCCTTTCTTTTTCATCATTTCAGCCAGATAGACGTTGAAAGCGAGAGATATTCCGCCGGCGCCTGCCTGGAAAGAAAGCCCTTCCCTGACGTATCCGATCTCTTCGACGAAACGCGCCGCGTATTCGGCTATGAGAAGCTGCGTCGGGCTTTTGGTGAGTTTGGTGGTGCCGGAAACTATCTGCGCCGGATCGCCGATCGAATCCACGGTCACTACGTAATTGACGTTGCCGCCCTGTATGGACCAGGGGATGCAGGGAAACGGGACGAGGTTATCGGTTATCACTACCGAATAATCGGCGTAAAGGCTGTCCACGTTGGAATAGCTCAAAGGGCCGCACGCCGATTTTCCGAGCACGCCGTTGGCGTTGCCGTAGCAGTCGGCCGCGGATGCGCCGATAAACGCCACGTCTATGTGCAGATCGCCGTCCTGTACCGCCCTTACCCTGCCGCCGTGGGAGCGCAGCGTGGCGGTTTTTTTCATCTTGCCGTACGAGCAGGCGCGCCCCACGTCGCCGTTCATCGAGCCTTCCACATGCGAAATGACGCCGCTTTCTATATACGGGATGAGCTTGTCGTGCACGGGAAACAGGGCCGTAGGCGCCAGGACTATATCTTTAAAACCTCTACGGGCGAGCTTTTCGATTACCATGTTTACCAGATAGTCGCCGTTTCTAAGATGATGATGGAAGGAAATGCACATTCCGTCGCGCAACGGAAGCCTGTCCAGCACGCCGTCAAGGCTGTTGACGACCTTGTCGATCCTGCCCGGGAAGCACCGCGGAATAGGAGGGGCCGCTTTTCTTTTGCCGCTGACCATATCGGCGAACGCGCCTTCGAAAGGCTTTACGGCCCTGCCGTTGACTTCGGAGGGCACCATTCTGCCCAGAGCGTTTTTTACCATCTGCATATATTATTTCACTTCCTTTTTCGCGGTTTCGATTCCCATTTTTTTTGCGAGCTCGAGAGTTTTTTTAGCGCGCTCCACGACGGGGGCGTCTATCATCTTGCTTCCGAGGGCGATTACGCCGAGGCCTCGAGCTTTTGCGTCTTCGATGGCCTGCATGACTTTATTGGCGTACTGGATCTGCTCATTCGTTGGCGCGAAAACCTCGTGCACGATCTTAATCTGGCCGGGATGGATGAGGCCTTTGCCGCAGAAGCCCAGCGATTGGGCCTCGAGCGTTGATTTTTTGAGCCCTTCGGAGTCTTCGATATCGGAAAACACCGTGTCGATAGCTTCGATTCCGGCCGCTTTTGCGGCGTAAACTATCGAGCAGCGCGCGCTCAGGGTTTCTTTGCCGTCGCGAGTGCGTTCGCAGCCGATATCGCGCGTGAAATCTTCCGCGCCGAAGCACAGCGCCACGCTTCTTTTAGACGCGCAGGCGATGGAGTATGCGTTGATTACGCCCTTAGCGGTTTCTATGAGGGGCATAAAAAGTATCGGTTTTGTAATTTGGTGTCGCCGTTCGAGCTCTTCAACTATTTTTTCAACTTTGACGACGTCTTCCGCGGTTTCGCACTTTGGAATCAGAAGGGTATCCGGTCTTGCCGGCACTATCATTTCGAGGTCGGCGGGGCCGTATTCGCAGCCCGGCGGATTAATGCGCACGATCCGTTCGGATGAACCAAGAAAATTGTTTTTGCAGGTAAGGATATTTCTGACCACGAACCTGGTGTCGAATTTCTGCTCCGGCGCTACGGAATCTTCGAGGTCGAGTATAAGAGAGTCTGAGCCGAAAAGGCCCGCGTTTATAATAAGATCGGGGTTGTTGCCGGGGATATAAAGGCGCGAGCGCCTGAGCCTTGAAAAATCGGGGTTGAAATAATCGTGGCAGGGTTCGCCCTGAAGGCTTTTGTGAACAGGGTAGCCCATTTTTACCAGAGCGGCTTCCAGGCGGGCGAGTATTACGAAATCCAGCGCGCCGTTGTCTTCCACTTCGATCTGTATGTCGTTTATGGATAATTCTTTTATTTTCGAGGATACGAGAGATTCGATGTGCTTTGCGAAAAAGGCTTTTACGGAGCTTTTTATGGCAATGGTAACGCCCTGTCCGGCTTCTTTTTTGCGGCAATTGATCAATACGTCAGATTTATCGGCCTTGCCTGCCGTGACGTGGTCAAGTATGTTGGAATTCATAGTTAAACCACCTTTTTATTGATTTTAATCGTATAACCACCTGAATATTTTCGAAATATACTAACATAAATTATCTTTAATTTCAAATATTTTTACATTTTAACATTAATTTTTGTGGACGCGTTGTTATTTTTGCGTATTGTTTTAATCGCCGCGATATGTTATAATTTTAATTGACGGTATGAAATCTTAACAACGCTTTATCCGCCGGCTCATAAAAGCCTTAGCCCGTAAAAAGGGCGGCGGTCGTCGAGAGGATAATTGATATGAATTCGAAAGAAATTACCGATATTTTTAACTTTAATTTCGCGCCGTTCGTCCGTCCTTATTATCAGGAGCCTTTAATAGTTTCAAGGGCGGAAGGCGAATATATATGGGACACGGACGGAAAAAAATACCTCGACGCATATAGCGGAGTGGCCACCGTTTCGCTCGGCCATTGCAATAAGCGCGTGAACGACGCCGTGAAGGCCCAGATGGATAATTTCGGCCATATTTCATATATATATCGTTTTGAATCCGCCGCGAATTATGCGAAGACGCTTTTAAATAAATGCGGCGGCGATTATTGCCGCGTTTTTTTCACAAATTCCGGCTCCGAGTCCGTCGATCTGGCCATAATGATAGCCCGCGCCGCCACTTCTTCCGAGTCTATTTTTACGTTTTCCGAAGGTTACCACGGCGGAACTTTTCTAACCAAATTTTCCACCGGGCTCGATAACTGGCACGCCTCGGTCAACGCGCCGCCGGAAATTTTCTATATAACCACTCCGGAATGCGTTACGTGCAGGCATAAAGACTGCGAAACTTCCCGCTGCATCTGCCTTAACAGGGCCTGCGAACGCTTCGAGCAGATAAACAAAAAAGGCCTGCGCCCCATACTCGTCGTAGAGCCCGTCCTGGGCGTGGGCGGAATTATAACTCCTCCGCTTCATTATTTTAAGATGCTTTCCGAAGTGATCGACGAATATAACGTTTTTTTGATATGCGACGAGGTGCAGACCGGATTCGGCCGCGCCGGCGGGGCGTTCTTCGGATTCCAGAAATACGGCCTTAAACCCGATATCGTTTGCATGGGAAAGGCGATCGCCAACGGGTATCCGCTAGGCGCTGTCGTTTTCAAGGAGGAAACTTCGGAGCGCGTCAAGGATATGCTCCATTTTAACACGTTCGGCGGCAACCCGCTTTCCATAGCGGCCGCTGCCGAAGTTATCAAAATTATCGATGAAACGGATATATTGAACGCGGTAGAGGAAAACGGCCGCGTGTTTTTACGCGATATGAGGCTGTTTTTCGAAGAACGGCCGCAGATAAACCGGATACGCGGCGCGGGATATTCCATAGGGCTCGATTTCGAATCGGCGCAAAGCGCTTCGGAGGCTTTAAACTCCGCCCGGAGCGAAGGGCTTCTGGTGGGAATAGGCGGCAGAAAGAAAAACGTAATAAGAATACAGCCGCCGCTCACATTTACGCCCGACCATTTCCACGAAGTGGTGGAGATCTTTAAAAAGGTTTTAAAATAAGCATCAGGGCCGGAGTCAGAAACAGATCGAAAAAAACCGCCATGAATATGTTGAAGGAAATCAGAATTCCAAAATGCTTCGTGGGAACGAATTCTGACATCATCAGAGCGCTGAACGCGCACGCGGTGACTATAGATGTGAATATTATGGAGCTTCCTTTCGAGCGCAGCGTTTTCACTATAGCGGATTCGTAAAGACAGCCGGCGCGTATATTTTTTCTTAATTCGTAAATATAATGTATGGTGTCGTCCACCGCCATTCCGATCGCGACGCTCGCTATCATGCCCGTAACGGTGTTGAATGCGATGCCGCGCAAGCCCATGAACCCGTATAAAATTACGATCGGCAGGATATTTGGCAGCAGGGCTATCGCGCCTATATATACCGATCTGAAGTAAAGCATTATTACCCCGAATATAAGGACCACGGACAGGAGAAAATTTTCTATTTCGTTATAAGCCAGTATTTCCGAAGTGCGCGCCCACAGGTAGGCCCTTCCGGTCAGGTAAAAGCTTAAATTTTCAGAAAGGTGCTTTTTTGCGAGTTTTTCGATGACGTCGAATATTTCGTCTAATTTACGCGAGCTGACGTCGTTTATCCTTACGGCTATATTGGCCGTTTTATAATCGGCTGTTATAAAGCCGTCCAGGATATCTTCTTTTACTTTAACTGCCGCCGTTTCGGCCTTGACTTTTTTTATTTCGGTCATTATCTCATAAGTGTCGTCTGTGAAAAAACCTCTGATGTCGGTTATTTCATAACCATCATCGTCGTTTTCGGCCGTCACCGGCCTGTAAAAATCCAGATAATCTTTTATTTCGTCGGCCGAAGGCGGGATATTGTTTTTTTCTCCCGAGAATTCGCGGTCGTAGTCCTGTATGAAGTTAACGTAAGAAACGGCGGAATTGACGTTATCTATCTTTAAAATTTCGTTTTTTAAGCCGGCGATTTTATTGCAGTAAGAAGGATTCAGCAGGCTCGTTTCCAGCGAATCGTCCGCGTTAAAAGCCTCCGGCCTGACCTTGATAACTATCTGCAGCGGAACGTTTCCAAATAAATTATCCTCTATGAATTTCCCTTTTATTATTTCCGGGTGGCCGGGCGGCAGGTATTTAATAAGGCTGGTTTCCACCTCCAGCATCGAAACGCCGTAAAGGCCCGCGGCGCCTGCGGCGAATGAAACGGCCACTATAAAGTATTTATATTTTAAAACGAAATCGGCGATAAAATCCAGTAAAACCGTCGGCGTTTGGAAATCGGTGGACCTCTGGTTGGTTATTTTGAAAAAAGCGAATAACGCAGGCATCAAAAAAAGCGCGAGTATAAGGGTGAATAAAACTCCGAGCCCCGAATACAGCCCGAAATGCTTGATGGCGCCGATGCCGTTGGTGCCGAGCGACGCGAATCCGAAAATAGTCGTAACCTGGCACATAATGATGGGCGGGGCCAGGTCTTTGATGACTGAACCCAGAACGCCCGAATCGAATTCCGTCAGGCGTCTTGTTCTTTCAAAATAAGCCGTGGCTATGTGTATGGCGCCGGTCAGCCCGATTCCCAGCAGAAGAGGCGGTATCATGGAAGTTATAAAATTAGTCGGATTGCCGTTCAGGTTATAGACCGCCTGCGTCCACATAAGGGGCAGGACGATAATGATCAGGGGGAGAAGCACGCCGGCCGCGCTGCGGTAGAGCGCGAATAAAATTACGATGATGATGAGCATGGTTACGGGCGTGAACAATTTCTGGTCACGCGATGTATATTTGTGGATGACGCTGACTATGGCCGGGATTCCGCTAATTTTAATGTCTTTTCCCAGCTTCGCGTCCGATTCGATCGTTTCGATTATTTCGTCGATGCTTTTTATGTCGGTGTCTTTGACGTGATTGGCAAGCCTTATTATCAGGCTCGCGGTTTTGGTTTCGGCGGAAAGAATGGTTTTGGATACGCTGGTGAAATTATATAATTTTTTTACGTAATTATTGATGCGCGCTTCGGATTTGAGCCATACTTCCAGGCTTTCGCGAGTGTCGAGCCCGAACGCCTGCTTCAATATAGAAACAGGCGATATCACGCGGTCGACGCTCTTTAATTTTGCAAGGCTTTCTTCCAGCGAATATAAATTACGAATCAGCTTCGCGTCTATTTTGTCGTACTTGAAAGCGGCCACCAGAAGCCTGTCGTTTCCGAAAGTATGGAGGTATTCGTTGTAATTCGAAAGCTTTTCGTCGCGCAGGACGTTTTCTTCGATATTGTTGTCGATGACGTTTTTGCGGGCGAACGGAGCTAAAGCCAGCGTGACGGCGAGTATGAAGTATATGAAGGCTTTATGGTTTTTGATGACTATTTCGTATAACATATTATACATTTTTAAAAAGAAAGGTGAGTTAAAAGTTTTTTTAGAAGGGCTTTCGATAGTTTTAAAAAGAAATTTGAAAACAGCGCGTTATAGATTATCAACAAAATAACGGCCAGGTTCCTGGATAAAACACTTGCTCCCGCCATGGCCGGTTTTAACAAAAACATTGGAGCGTAAAAATCGGTCCTTTCTATGCCGCGTCCGCGGCCTGAGCGCGGCCTTTGATCTTTCGGAGCGGCCCTGGCTATAAGTATCTTTCCGCCCCTTATTTTCAGGCAGAGCGATGCGGCTATCGATTTTTTATCGTCAGCGACATTTATTACAATATCGTGATTTTCTAATAATCTTTTAAGGGGGACGAGCTTGAGCATATCCGTGAAAGCGTCGAAGTTTTCGGTCATGTCGAGCTCTCGCGGCTCGAATTCCTTCATGGCGCGGCCGAAATAATCGTCAATCATGTCGTAATAGAGGTCTTTATAAAACTTGTCTTCGAGAATGCAGCCGAATACCGAATAATCGCAGGCCTTCATATATTTTAAAACGCTTCGCAGGGGAATTTCCAGCGTGCGGTAAAAATAAAGCGGAACGCGGAAAACGCCAGTGGCCTTTCTGGGAGAAAAAAAGTCGACCCACATTCGGGCCCGCAGCTTTTTAAGCTCGTCTTCGCTCAGCTGCGGATGGCGTATCAGCAGGCGGCCTTCGGTGAAATAATCCCAGCCGCGTTCTTCGATAAGCAAGCCCCGTTCCTTAAGAGTTTCGCGATATCTGGTAGCGGGAAACGGCTGCGAGTAAAGCGGCTCTATATAAGTCGGGTCCAGGCCGCGCGCGAAAGCGCCAAGCGAAGCGATAACCTCTTTATCGTCGTCCGCGTCGCCGAAGACGAAGGAATTGCCCACGTAGCATGCGCCAGCGGCGAGCCATTCGGCGTTCACTTTTTTTATGAAACCGGCGGATTCGCCGAAGCCTTTATTGTAGCGGGCCAGTTGCGCGGGGTCTGGCGATTCGGCTCCGTAGGAAAGCATAACGAAACCCGCTTTCACCATTTTTTTCTTCAGATCCATATTTCCGGCGAAAGGCCGTATGAAGCAGAAAAAGGCTATTTTTATGCCTGACGCTATTATGGAATCGCAGATTTTTTCCACGCGGCCGGAATCGCCGCCGAAGTGGTCGTCGGTCAGCATGCAGTATTTGACGCCGTCAGCGGCGAGTGTTTTAATTTCTTCGATTACGTATTCGGCCGAATGGGTGCGGTATTTCGAAGGATAAACCGAAGCGGGCGAGCAGAACGAGCAAAAATGCGTGCAGCCGCGTGACGTTTCAAGCAAGTCCATTTTGATAAGGCCCGCCGCTGAATATATGTAGCCGGGCTTTCTGAGATGGCGGGCCGGCGGTTTTAAAGAGTCCATGCAGGCGGGCGGCTCGATTTTTTGATTGACGGTTATTTTGCCGCCGCTTTTATAGGCGAGGCCGCCTATTTTTTCCTTCGGTACGCCCAGTATGAACTCTCTGAGGCTGTTCTCGCCTTCGCCGGTTATGACGAAATCGCCGTGCGCAAGAGCTTCTTCAGGACAGCTCGTGGCGTGGAGCCCGCCGAGGACTATAACCGCGCCGGGGATCCTTTTTTTAATCGAATCGGCGGCGTCGTAGCTTTGCTTTGAATAAAGCGTGGTTTTAACGTTAACGCAGACTACGGCGGGGTCGAACCGGACGATTTCGTCCATGAGTTTATTTTCGAACCTGGCGTCGAAAAGCTCGCACTCTGCGATATCTTCCACGGCGGCCGCCAGGCGCTCGAGCGCCATCGAAGGCAGCACGAAACCGAAAAACGAGTCTTTTTTTATTTTAGTCGGATAGACGAAAGCTACGCGCATCGGATTTAAAGGCCTCCGCTTATAATGACGGTCTCTCCGGTCATATAAGTGTTGAGGTCGCTCACTATGAAAAGGGCGAAGTTGGCTATTTCGGAAGGCTTTCCAGGCCGGGCCAGCGGGCAGAACTTTTCGAAGTCTTTCATTCTGACGTCTGGCAGCCCCGCCGCGAAATCGGTTTCCACGAGACCGGGCGCTATGCTGTTGACCAGGATATTATAACGCGCGACTTCCCTGGCGAGCGTAAAAGTGAAAGCGTTTACGGCGCCTTTGGTGGAGGCGTAATGCACCGGCACGGCGGCGATCGGCCTGATGCCGCAGATGGAGCCTATGTTTAAAATACGCCCGCTGCGGCGGTCTTTCATATGATGAATGACCGGGTGCGTGAAATTATATACCGAATTCACGTTTACGTCCACAGCTTTCTGCCATTCGCCGGCTTCCAGCGCTAAAAATGGGAGATTATCTGTCACAGCGGCGTTGTTTACGAGAATGTCTATCTTGCCGAACTTATCGATAGTTTCTTCCACGGCCGCTTTAGCCTGGGCGCTGTCGGCCGCGTCGCATTTTATCTTCAGCCCTTTTACGCCGAACGCTTCGATTTCCCGGAGCGCCGAAGCGGCTTCGGAATCGGAATTTTTATACACTACGCATACGTCAGCTCCGGCTTCGGCGAATTTGACTGCAATAGCGCGCCCTATGCCGCGCGAAGCGCCCGTGACGATGGCGGCTTTTCCCTTAAGATTTATGGTTATGGCTTCGGTGTTTTTTTTCATGTACGGTTTTGCGCTAACTAAGATTTTTTAGCGAGGTTCCTTTCGACTATTTTTACGAAAGTTTCCACGTTGAACAGGTATGGAATCTTGGCCGTGCTCATGCCTTCTTTTATTTCGTCCACATCGACTTCGGAAAGGACTTCTTTGAGACGCTCCACGCCTTTCGGCATCAGGCGGTCGTTTTGCTGAAAATCTTCGGCCGGTATTCCTTCCTGGGCCATTTTAATAATTTCACCCTGCTTTATCTTTATTTTAAACTTTCTTTCCAGAGTGAAAATTATATCGAGCAGATCGAGAGAATCGGCGCCCAGATCGTCTATTATCTTTGATTTTAAAGTTATTTTATCGGCTTCGGTCCTGACGCACTCTAAAAGGCACTGCTTGACGCCGTCGATTATTTCGTTTCTCTGCATTATAACTCCCCGTATTTCATTTTTATTTTATGCTTTCATATATATATTATACACTATCTGATATTATTTGCAAGATGAGAATAATAATTATTTTTGGCCTTTTTGAAATCCATCACTTCGAGGGCGTTTTTGAATAGAATATCTTCGGTCTGGGAATCGGTTAATTTTGAAGCGATAACGTTCTGCCGGCAGAGCTTCTGATTTCCGACCGGAAAATCCGAGCCCAGAAGAATGCGGCCGGAGCCGATAACGCTTACGGCTTTTTTTATGAATGCCGGCGATTGGAACGAAGTGTCTATATATACGCTGTCGAGGTCTTTGATCTGCTCCAGCACTTCTTCGTTTTGCCAGAGGCCGCAGTGGGCGACTATAAGGCGTGCTTTTTTATTGTGGAGGGCGAGTTCCCTTATTTTGCGGGCGTCCAGATGACCGAGGCCGTTTTTTATTCCGAACATGGCGGGAGTGCCGCCGAAGTGGGTTACTACGGGAACGTTTCTCGCCGCCGCCAGCGACACGAGCTCCTTATATATGCGCGAATCGAGGTCGAGGCCCTGTAGAAGGGGGTGTATTTTTATTCCGAGGCAGCCTTTGCTCAGGTCTTTTTCGGCCTGCAGAAGGCAGTCCGGCTTATCCACAGGCGGCGAAGAAAACGGGAAAAACGCTTTGAAATCACATATTTTATAAACTTCTTCGCTGGTCACGTAAGGATAGACCGGGTGTACGACGCTGTATTTTATATTTGCCGCGAGCATCGAATCGGTGAGGGAAAGCTGAGAAGAATTTTTAATCTTGTCGGCTATGGCCAGCATTATAAATTTTTCAACGGCGTGTATAAGCGGATTAGTTTTTCTTATGAAATAAACGTATTTGAAATATTCAAAATAATCCAGGACATGCGGCCTGAATTGGAGAAGGTTTATAAGCGCGTATTTAGAAGCGTATAAACTTTCGTTAAAAGGCGCTTCCAGCATATGAACGTGGCTGTCTATGGCGCATATAGGCATTTTTACCTCTATAATATCCTGAACTGACGATAAAAATATTAATTTAATTTTATCACAAAATAAAAAAATAATAAAGAAATATAATTTTGAATGCCGTTATTTGCCGCAGATAATTTTTATCCAGTCGCCGTTTTCTATGATGTCTTTAAGACGTGCCCCGAGAGAGGCGCATTGCGCCCCGTCGGCGATGCGGTGATCGTAGGTTAGCGTTATATATGCGCAAGTGCGCGCCTGCAAAGCGCCTTCTATAACCATAGGCCTTTTGCATACGCGGCCGAGCGAAAAAGTTATGGATTTAGGCGAAAGCGGCGTTGTGAAATCGACGCCGAATTTTCCGACCGAAGTGAACGCGCATGTTCCGCCTATTTCGCGCATTTTTGATGGAAAAGGCTTGCAGAAAAGTTTGAATAGAAATATTCTTAAAAAATCAGGGATCATAAGGAAAATCTGCCTGTTTTTATGATGGACGGTTTTTTCGTACGGCGTTTCCTTTATGGCGGTAAAGTCTTCGTTGATATTCGAAAAACTTTTATTTTCGCAGTTTTTAAGTATGGAAAGGCCGACGTATTTTTCGCCGTTTTTCTTTGAGCGCTCTACCGTAAAGCATATGTCGATATCTTTATATATGGCGAGGGACGGGAAGGGAAAACTGCGAAGATAGCTGTTGAAAACGGGGAAATCTTTTAAAGCCCTCGATATTGCGTAAAGCGCGAACGCGACGAACGAAGGTTTGGAAATGCCGGTTTCTTCGGCGTATCTTCTGGCGGCTTCCACGGCTGAAAAATCGATTAAAATGATCTGGTGATTGAGATAGTAAGAGTCTGTGTCTCTTAGAAGGTCCCATACGAGCCGGCGGTCCCGCGAAAGCCTTTCCATCTTATAGCTTTTCAAGCGCCACCCCCGCGTAGCTGCCGCCGGTGCAGCAGGTGAATATTAAAGCTTTGCCGCATCCGCCTTCGGGGAATTCCCTGGAGAAAAAACCGCCGGGTTCTTTATCTGAAACGGCGTGAGGCATCGGGCAGGGGCTGCCTTCTTTCATCGCGGCCGCGGCCAGAGCGGTTTCGAAAACGAAGGAAGCCGAAAATAGGTGGCCGAAGTAAGGCTTTAAGGCGCACGGTATTATATTATTGAGCGCGGCGGGTGAAATCGACGCAAGGGATTTTTTCAAGCCGTTGAGTTCGGCTGCGTCCCATTGCGGTATGGCGGAGGCATTAAGGTTGACCAGGACTCTGTCTTCCGGCCCGATTGCGGCGCTTCGGTAAAGCCGCGTGAAAACTTCCGCGAAGCCTTCGCCGGTTTCAAGGGGCGCAGGGCTTTGCGACGCTTCGCAGTATTGCGAGCAGCCTTTTACCGCCGCGTAAACTTTAGCCCCTCTTTTTACGGCGTTTTTTTTGAGCTCTATCACAAGGGCTGCCCCGCCTTCGGAAGGAAGCGAGCCGCGCGCGTCTCGAGAAAAGGCCGGCATGGACGAAGCCGCTCCGCTAAGCCGTCTGTCGTTTAATATGCCGAGTTTGCCCAGCTCATCGATCGCCTGCCAGTTTAAGATGGAATCCGCGCCCAGGACGACCGCCATGTCGCATCCGCCTTCTTTCAGGGAGTTTATGGCGGCCGAAAGCATGTAAGCTCCTCCTGCTGAAGTGAAAGTTACGTTGTTGTTGTCGCCTTTTAGCGAATATTGCGATGTGACGAAAAATATGAGGTTATTGGAAAGCGCCGTCAGTATCCATTTTGGGTGGATATGCCCGACTCCTTCCGAAGCGAACGCGGAAAGGTCGAGCGTTCCGTTCGGGGCCGCGGAAAAAGAAAACGCTTCGAAAAGCGCTTCGGCGTTATTTCCGTTTACGCCGGTCGAGACGAAAGCGCCGCGCCTGGTTTCGTCGTAAAGCCCGCAGGTCCAGCGGCCGCTTTCGGCATCTGTCAGTCCCGCGTCGGCCAGGGCTTTGCCTGCCGCTATAACTCCGTACTGGATATAATTTTGAAAACCTTTGTATTTGATGGGGTCGAGATTATGAGCGTCCAGGGCTTCTTTTGAAATTTCGCCGCCGTATTCGAGAGGCATGGCGGAGTAATCGTGTTTTTCGAGTTTTTTTAAGACGCTCTTTCCGCTTTTTATAATTTCGAGGGCTTGCGTTAAAGAATCGGCCATGGGCGCCATTATTCCGATTCCGGTTATGACCGCTTCCTCGCCGCCGTTAAGGCTTTCATTGGTTTTATTATAATCAGTTTCGCCGTTTTTAATCATTTTGCGCCCCGCATTCAAATTATTTAGCCGTTCGTTTTTTTCAATATTATGGAAGCGTTCTGACCGTTGAGGCCGAACGAATTTTTCAGAGCCGCCCGCACGCTCTTTTTTGTGTCGGATTCGCGGGCGTAGTCGAGGTCGCAGCCTTCGCCTGGATGCGTAAAATTTAACGTGGGCGGGCAGCCGTTTTGGAAAGCGTAAAGTACGCTGAGAATCTCTATGGCTCCGGCCGCCGAAACCAGGTGGCCGAAGTACGGCTTGGTGGAACCGACCTTGACGCTTCTTGCGGCCTGAAGAAAAACTTTTTTTATCGCCGCGGTTTCGGCGGCGTCGTTATGCGCCGTGGCGGTTCCGTGCGCGTTGATATAGTCGATTTCTTCCGGCGTCATGCCCGCGTCTTTTAAAGCTCCGGCCATGGCCAGCGCCGCGCCGAGGCCTCCCGGATCGGGCTGTACGGGGTTGTATGCGTCCAGCGACGACGCGTAGCCGGCTATTTCGGCGACGGGAAGATTACCGCTTATTTTAAGGCCGCGCTCTGATTCGATCAAAAAATACGCCGCCCCTTCGCCCAATACCGTTCCGGATCGGCTTTTATCGAAAGGCCTGATGGATTTTCCGGGGGCGGAATTGTCTTCGGAAAGCGCGCCGATAGAATTAAAAGCGTTGACGGCAAAATCCGAAAGCATCGAGTCGGTGCCGCCCGCCACCGCGAAATCGAGCGCGCCGGATTTTATGTTTCTGTAAGCTTCGCCTATGGCCATGGTGGAGGCGGAACATGCCGAAACCATCGTGGCGGGCGGAACTCCGAATTTGAAAAAACGGCTCAATATCTCCGCCAGAAAAGCCGCGGGCGGTTCCCGGCAGACGCAAGCGCCGCTTTCCGGCGGCTCCATTAAAGCGGAAACCTTAATTTCTTCGAGTCCGGCGCCGGTAAAAAGCTTTACATTTCGGGCGTTTATATTGTTAAAAGCTCCCGAATCGAATATTTGTTTTATGCAGTTAAGCGCGAAGAGAAGTTTCGGATTGTCGTATAAGGCCAGGCTTTCGGCCAGCGGAGGCGAATCGAGGGTGTCGAAGCCGAGGCTTTCGATGAGAGTTTCCAGCCGGCATTCGCCGCCTATTTTCGTACGCAGTTTGTCGGTGGCGGCCCTTTTTAGCATACCGATCCCGCTTTTGCAGGAAGAAAGCGTCCGGAAAAATTCTTCGGCGCCGTTGCCGGCGGCTGAAACCGCTCCGGCTTCAGTTATATAAACACGGCTTTTAAGACGCATTATCTTGCGTTTACCTTATCTATATTAGAGTTTCTGAATATATTGTATTCGTTTACGGCCTGTTTGAATTCGGTGAAAGTCTGCTGGCATTCGTTTGACGAATAGCTGAAGCCCTCCGAAATAAGGCGCACGTATTTTCTGTATGCGGCTATTATATTGTCTTTGAGTTTTTTTGCGCGTTCGCCGAGTTTTATGTCCACCGCGTCGTATTTTAAGTATAGCGCGGCGTCCGCTTCGGGTATTATGTTTAAAATTACGCCTTCCGGTTCGACTCCATAGCGTATGTTGTCCGCTTTGTTAGAGCTCGGAGCGGCTCCAGGATCTTTCTTTTTGCGCACCAGGCTCACGAGTTTGCTCGCGATCATGCCGCCCAGAAAACTGCCGACGGCCGTTCCTATTCCCGGAAGAAGGATGGAGCCGAGCACCGAACCTATAGTGGTGCCCGCGGCGCGTGCGACCAGATCTACTTTGTCTATCGAAGCCCATGCCCTTTTAAACGAAGGCATTATGCCCTTGTCCACGTCGCTTCCCATCTGGCCTGCCAGCGCGCCGCCCGTCATTGAAAAAAGCGCCGGCATGAACGCGCCGAGAACCGGCCCTATTCCGGGAACTGAAGTGGCAAGGAGGGTTCCGGCCATATTGCCGACGGCGGAGCCGATGCCGGAGCCGACGAACGAGCCTATATATTTGCCGGTGGCAAGAGTTCCTACGGCTTTGCCTATATCTAATTTTTCGCCTTTTCTGACCTGATCGAAAAGCTTCATGCCTACGGTGCTTGCGGCGGAAAAACCGATTTTACTTACGGAAAAGGAGTTTTTCAGAGCTGAAGCGCCGCTGGTAACCGATGCGCGGAAAGGGGAAAGCTCTTTAAGGTTGGCCGGTATGTTTTTATTCGCGACGATGGGCTCGCCGTCCTTGATCCTCTGGACTACGCCGGACGCCCTTTCGCTGACGCTCAGGTTATCGGAAGGTTTGAGCCTGCTTATCAGCTGGTTTATGACGGAAGGCCTGGAACCCGAACCTGCCGCCGCGGCCGTGGAATGGAACGGAA
Source organism: bacterium ADurb.Bin243 (assembly GCA_002069765.1). Taxonomy (GTDB): domain Bacteria; phylum Muiribacteriota; class UBA9980; order UBA9980; family UBA9980; genus UBA9980. The sequence goes on along the minus strand of MWBZ01000017.1, from coordinate 23,623 downwards.
ATATAATTCCGAGCGAAAAAGCCGCCAGCAGAATTATAGCGATAGGTCTTTTAAAGCGCGATATTTGCATAAGGCCTCCCTTGCGTGTTTAACGCCGAACTATATCATATTTTATTTAAATGTTCAACGATAATTAACCATAAAAAAACGCGTTTATATTGCGTATAGAAAAATTATATTAAATATTTCACGAGTTGTCAAGCAGGGCGGCTTAAAACTTAAGGCTCGTAAACGCTGACCCGGTTGCGTCCGTTTTCCTTGGATTTGTAAAGAGCCATGTCGGCGCGCGATATCAGGTCGAGTTTGTTGGAGGCGTGCTGCGGATATGATGCGATTCCGAGGCTCGCGGTAACGTTTACTTTTTTGCCGTTATGCTCGAATGCTTTCTTCGAAATTTCAGCGCGGATTCTTTCGGCAAGGCGGTAAGCGCCTTCTATATCGGTTTCGGGAAGGACGACTGCGAATTCTTCCCCGCCGTAGCGGGCGGGAATATCGATGTTGTTTCTGATAAGAGACTGCACCACTCCTGCCACGCCCACGAGAACCACGTCGCCCATCTGATGGCCGTAAGTGTCGTTGAACCTTTTAAAGTGGTCAACGTCGAGCATTATAAGCGAAAGGGTGCTCTGATAACGTCTGGCGCGTATAATTTCTTCGTCGAGCCGCGCCTGAAAGTAGCGGTGGATGAAAAGTTTAGTCATGCCGTCGGTTATGGACTGCTCATAGAGCTTGACTTTTTCGAGAATCAAAGAGATCTGGTTGGCTATTGAAGTTATGACGTGAAGATCGTTTTCGCTGAATTTAAGGCCCCCGTTTTTGTTTACCACGTTTATGACGCCGTAAGGCTTATTGTTTGAAATCAATGGAACGCAGATCATATTTTCTATGTCGTAGCCGGTGCCGGGAAATTTATGGAACCTTTCGTCGTTGGGCGCGTCGTTTATAATAAGCGGCTTCGCCGAACCGAAGACGGCGCCGGCTATCCCCAGATTTGATTTAAGCTTCGCGCCGGCAAGTGCTCCCGTGATTGAAGGGTTTTCGAAATCTATTTTATTTTCGCTGATTTTATGGGGAGCTATGCCCTGGATTATCTTGACTTCCAGTTCGTCGGTGGTGTCGTTTAAAAGCATTATAGAAGCGTGGTGTGCGCCTACCGCCTCTATGGTTTTCTGGATTATCTTTGAAAGAAGTTCCTGGGTGTCTGAAATGAAATTAATGCTCTGCGAGATATCGTACAGGACTTTTATTTCATATAGCCTTTGTTCTAAAAGCTGGTTAGTCTGGGTCAATTCGTTCATCATCATTTTCAGGCTGAACGTCATCTGGTTAAAAGTGTCCGTCAGTATGCCTATTTCGTCGTGGGACGCCACGGGAATATTAAAATCGTCTATCTGTCCTGATTTTACGATTTGCGCCTTTTGCGTAAGGATTGAAAGCGGGCCGGTGAGGCCGCGGTTAAAGAGATAGCTTATGATAAGGGTAAGAACGACGACTATTAAAAGGAAAATTTTAAGAAAATCAGCCGTTTTCTTCTGCACTTCGTAAAGCTTTTCGAGCGGAATGGCGCAGGCTATTATGCCGGCGACGCTGTGGTCGCTTTTATAAAGAGTCGAAAATCCGAGCGCATATGAGTTGCCGTTAAATCTGGCGACGCAGTATTTTTCGTTCAGCTTTTTGTTGACCGCGTCGAAAATAAAATCGGGCAGGACGTCGTGCCGCTTTTTGAAGCCGTCGTTTTCGAATTCGAATTTTCCGAAGTCTCTCTGGCCCTCGGCGTTTAAAACGGCTGAAGCCGCAAGCTCGCCCCTGGGGTTGAATATGAGAACGTCGGTATTGGTTATGCACCTGAGAAGATCCGCGAAATAATGATTTATCGGATAAGTTATGACGACCGCGCCGTTAGATTCGAATGTGCTCGGCGCCACCACCGGCATGACGGCTTTTATCTGAAGAACGCCGTTTTGAAACTCTATGTCGCAGGCTTTTTTCAGCTTGTTAAAGGCGTCCTGGAGGAGGGCGCTTTCCGCGAGGGTATGATAGCGGTCGTTCTGAAGGTTCTTGGCTTCTATGCGCGTCAGCAGCTCGCCGTTTTTAGAATAAACTTCGATGATCGAAAGCAGAAGGTTGCTTTGAATAACGCGTAAATAGTCGTTTATGTAAGAAGTGTTTTTTGCGGCCACGGCGCCGGTGAATTCGGGAGTGAGCGTTATAATGCCCAGAGCGGAAACTGCGCGGTTGTGATAATCTTCGATTATGCTGTGGGTTACGTCGAGGGTTTCGGCGACGCGTTTTTTGATGGATAATTCGAAATTCTGCTTGAATATGTAATTCGAACTGAAATATAAAGAAAGCGCCGTTAAAAGAACCATTGCAAATATGACGATGGTAATTTTCTGATAAAGCTTCAGATTCCTGAATGAAACGAAATTCATAAAACAACGCCGCCCATAAGCGAAATATTATTAAAAAAATGTTGTTAGAATATTCTATCAATATTAAAATACAATGTCAATTTTTATTTTTTTATTTATTACCGTCAGGGTTTCGGGCGTTTTTAAGCAATTCAAAATCGGTCAACAAAAAACTTGACCTTTATTTTATAATTTGTTATATTAGGCTAATCAAAAAAAAGAAAAAGAAAAAAATTTTTTGACAGTTTGAAAGGAGTTTTTCTTAATGAAAAAAAGAAGTATTATCGCGCTAATTACGGTTATTGCAATCATTTTAACCAGCGTAGCGGCATTCGCTGCTATCGACAAAGTTCCCGGCGTTCCCAAAAACGCTACGTTCGTTTATTCGCTTTTATTTAATGCGGCTCAGAAAGAAACTATGGGCAAATATTACGATATGGTTATAAAAAACCCCGAATTCGATAAAGTAGCTAAAAAATTCGCCGAAGAATCAGGCACCGAATTTCCTAAAGGCTTAGTAGAAAAAATAAAAAACTTAACAAGCTTTACAGTAGCGGCTTTCCCGAATGAAAAAAATATAAAAGACGAGCCCGCGGTAGTTATGCTCGCCACCTTCGACAACGATAAAGCTCCGGTCGAAATACTCGACAAATTAAAAGTTAAATTCACGGAAATTTCTAAAAAAGAAGGCAAAGAAGTCGTATTCACCGACGCCGAAGAACAGGGCGTAAAAGTCAGCAAAGTAGAAGCTAAAGATAAATCGAAAGATCATCTTAAAGACAAAGACATAAAATTTTTCGTTAACGGCATGACGCTCGGCATGATCGCCCAGAACAAAGAAAAAGACATTTTAAAAGACGTGGCCCTTGCCATGAAAGACGAAAAAGAAACGATCGTCGCAAACGCCAAATTCAAAACTGCATGCGAAAAAGCCGGCAAAGACATTACCAGCATAATGTTTTTCGATACCGAAGTCCTCAAAAAAATCGACGACAAAGAACAGCAGAAATTCGCTGACGCCGTCAACTATATGGCTTTAGGCGGCTTCATGGCCGACGACCTTTCAAAAGTCACCACCAGCGGCGTAGTATCGTTAAACGAAGCTAAAGACGAAGAAACGAAAAAAGTCATGAATATCGTAAAAATGCTTATCGGCGGAATCAAACGCGCGGAGCATTCTTCGGTCGCTATGCCTTCGGACGTAGTAATGTTTTTAGATCTTAAACTCAATCTTACCAAAGACCTTTTTAAACTTCCCGAACTCGCCACCGCCACCCCGATGTTAATGATGGCCGGCATAAGCCTCGAAGAAGACATCCTTTCATGGCTCGACGGCGAAATATTCGTCGCTATAGGCGATATCGCCAATCCTAAAGACGTAAAAGAAAAAGGCATAATCCCTAACGTTTATCTCGGCTTAAAATCGAACAGCGCTGAAAAAGCCGTTAAACTGGTTGAAAAATTACAGGCTCTCGCTAAATCTTCGCCCGGCGCACCCGAAGTTAAAGACGAAACCGTCGCCGGCATAAAAGTAAAAACCCTCGACCTTAAAGATACGCCGTTTAAAAACGCTTCCGTTACTTTAGGCCAGATCGGAAATTACTACGTTATCTCCACCACCAAAGAAGCTTTCGAAAAAGCCGCCGGCGCGGTCGCAAAAAAAGAAACCAGCCTCGCGGAAAATGCCGAATTCAAATCGCTTTCGATTTTCGACGCGGCTTCGTTCATGTCTTATTTCATGGATTCGGAAAAACTCACGAAAATCGCTTCGGAACTCGCTCCCATAAAAGACCAGTCCAAAGCCAACGAATTTTTGAAATATCTCGCGGCTAACGCCAGCCTTCAGGGCAACGATATCGTCGGTTCCTTCATAATGAAAACCGACCTGAGCAAAATAACTCCTGAAATAGTTTCACAGTTCCTTAAAGACGCCATGGATAAATCAAAAAATAAAAAGGCCGAACCCGAAGTGAAAACCGAAGTTAAACCCGAAGAAAAAGCGGCCGAACCTAAAGCCGAAGACAAAAAAGACGCTGCTAAAGACGCAAAAGAAGCCGAAGACGACGAAGAATAATTCGCGTTTAAGCTTTTAATAAAAAGTCATAATTATAAAAGAAAGCCTCCCGGCGTAAAAATCGGGAGGCTTTCTTTTATTTTTGCCGTCATCGAATTGAAAAATCAGGCGGCGCTTTATGATGGAATAAAAGCGTTATTTAATTGCGGTACTTGAAGCCGTTCGCGCCGAGGTTTATCGGCAGAGTGTTGAAATTAAGGCCGGTGGCTTCCCTGAGCGCGTTGCACAGGGCGGCCGCGACGGGAACCGTAGATATTTCGCCAACGCCTCTGGCGCCGTAAGGGCCTTGCGGATGCGGCGTTTCTATTATTATAGGGGTTATCGGCGGGACGTCGGCCGCTTTTAAAAGCCCCATGCCGGCAAGTCCGCGCCTGTCGGGAAGGCCGTTTTCGATTTTTAAGTTTTCCGATACTGCGTAGCCCAGCCCCATTACAACTCCCCCGATTATCTGGCCTTCCAGGCTTACCGGGTTGAGCGCGCGCCCCGTGTCGTGCGCGGCGGCGATCTTTAAAATCCGGAAATTTTTATTTTCGAGGTCGGCTTCGACTAAGACTCCGTGCGCGGCGTAGCTGTAGCCGAAATGGCTTTTAAAATTTTCTTCGCCCGCCTTGCAAAGCTCCGAAGTGCGAGGCGCTTCGTAACGGCAAACGACGCTGAATTCTTTTTTTTCTATTTTATCGATATAATTCCACAAATCGTTTATGCGGCCGGTATTTTTGAAGTTTTCAGGAAACGCTATGCGCCCGCCTTCGATTTTCACTTCGTCCGGAGCGAGGCCGTAATTGGCCGCTATCGCGGAAGCTAGCGCGGCCGTAAATTCTCCGACCGCTTTCAATACGGCGTTTCCGCTCATGAAGGTCTGGCGCGAAGCCGAAGTGACTCCGGCCGGCGGAGCGGTACGCGTTTCGCCCCAGATTATTTCTATGGCGTCCAGCGGCAGCCGTGACGCTTCCGCGGCTATCTGACGAAGGATATTGTAAAGCCCCTGACCGATATCGGAAGCAGCCGTGAATATGAGAAGTTTTCGCCGTCCCGGCGCCGCGGCTATTCTCACCGAGCAGTTGTCGCGCGGGGAATTGTTGCCGAGCCCCATGTTTTTATAAGCCAGGGCCAGGCCGATTCCTCTTTTTTTATTTTCATGGGCCGTATTAAAGGCTTTTACCGATTCGTAGTCGAGCTCGCCCAGGACGGCGTCGAAAGCTTTTTTCAGTCCCGAGCAGTCGCTTGCGGTTTCGCCGAGCCCCATTATCTTTCCGTCTTCTATCATGTTTTTCCGCCTGATTTCTACGGGGCTTATGCCGAGTTTGTCTGCCAGACGGTCTATCATCGATTCTACCGCGAAGCACGCCTGGTTCACCCCGAACCCCCTCATGGCGCCCGCTATTAAATTATTAGTCCGCGCCCCTCTGACACAAACGTCGTAGCCGCGCCATGTGTAAGGCCCGAGAATATGCGTGGCGAAGCGCGTAAGTACTATCTGGCTGAGCGAAGCGTAAGGCCCCGCGTCGGAGAGCGCGTTTACCGAGATGCCTCCGAAAACGCCATGAGTATCGGCGGAGATGGTTATATTTATGTCGAAAGGGTGTTTTTTGGTGGAGCAGAGGATCGATTCGTCGCGGCTCATCCTGTATTTGCAGGGGCGTCCGGTCAAAAGAGCCGCCAGCGCGGAGTAGGGTTGGGTGGTAAGGTCTTCCTTGCCGCCGAAGCCGCCGCCGGTGTGCATCAGCTTTATTTCGAGCTTTTCTGACGGAAGGCCGAGTATTTCGGCGATTTCTTCTTTTTCGGCGTGTATATTCTGTGAGCCGGCATATACCGTTACCGTTCCGCTTTCTTCGTTATAGCTTGCCACCGAGCATTCCGGTTCCATATACGCGTGCTCTATCACTGGGAGGGTAAATCTTCCGCTTGCCGAAACGAAACCGCCGGTTCGCCCGTCCGAGGGCTCCTGCCGGGATGCGTCAGCCGTGCCCGGCATCAGGGAAGAAATTCCGGTTTTAGATTTCAATTCGATGGCGCATATAAGGTTTCCTTCTTCGCATAATTGTTCGCTTCCGGGGGCGAGCGAATCCTCTGCGCTGAAAACCGGCTTTAAAGGCTCGTAAACCACTTTAATCAGCGAGGCGGCATGCTTCGCGTCTTTAAGGCTTTCGGCGGCCACGAGCGCCACGGCGTCGCCGTAAAATAAAACTTTATCGGAACAAAGCACCGGCTGGTCGTGTTTTAATATCCCGAATTTTTTAGAGCCCGGAAGCTCTTTGTGAGTTAGCACCAGAGCGACTCCGCTGGCTTTCCGCGCGTCGTCCGCGTCTATAGAAACGATTCGCGCGCGGGCGTGGGCCGACCTTAAAACGTGCACATGAAGCATGTTTTCGAACTGAAGGTCGTCGGCGTAAAGGGCCGAGCCGTTGAGTTTCGACGCCGAATCTTCACGCACGGGCGAACGGCAGATGTTTTTGAACGCGTTATCGCTTTCGCGGCCTCGGGCGATGCCTTCGCCGGCCGCCGCTTCTATTATAGGAACGTATCCGGTGCAGCGGCAGATATGACCGGCCAGCGCGTCCGCGACTTCTTTTCTCGAGGGCTTTTCTACGTTTTTCAGTTTGGATTCGAGCGAGCAAGTTATGCCGGGAAAGCAGAACCCGCACTGAACGGCGCCGTGCCGGTCAAGCATTTCGCTGAATCTTGAAAGGGACGGGGAATTTATGAATGCGGGCGTCTCTATGACGGCGCCTTGAAGGTTTTTAATTTTACGAGCGCAGGATTTTTGAGCGGAGCCGTTGATCATTACCGTACATGAGCCGCAAAACCCTTTTTCGCAGCCGCATTTTACGTCGGTAAGCTTCAGGATACCGCGAATGTAATTCAATAATGTGTCTTCCAGTATTTCTGGCGAGCTTTCACTATAGCCGGTTCCGTTGACGGAAAAATTGACCGTTTTTTGTGTGTCTTTTATGTTTTCCTGTATCATAACCCTCCCACCAGCGCGGCCAGAATTAATAAAGCGCCCGCCGGAACAATAAGCAATTTATAAAAATCGAAAGTGCTTGCTTTGAAATAATTGAGCGTGAGCACCAGGCAAAGGTGCACGGGCGAAACCATTACGCCCGCCATGCCGGCTAAATAAGCCATGGAAACGCTTTTTACCGTAAGTCCGCCTGCGAGGCTCGAAAGTATGGGGAAGGCCAGCCCGACAAATGCCGTGTTTATGCCGGTAAGTACGGCGAGTATGAAAGGCATGGCGATGAAAATCATGAAAAGAGGTATCTCGAGCTTTACGAACGTTTCGGGGATCGCGCGCGAAGCGCCTGAATCTTCGAGTATTCCGGCGAACATCATGATGGCTATTATGAGCATCAGATTTTGCGAATATAGCGTATCGACCAGGACTTTTTTTAAATCTTTAGCCCCGGCTCCCGTCTGGATAAAAGCCCACGCTATTGATATTATGATCAGAAAAATCATGTTGACGTTGAAAAAAAGGGCGCCGCAGATCACTATAAGTATGGGAAGCAGCGTGGCGAAAAGCTCGGAGAAAAGCGAAAAGCTGAGTTTTACGCTCGGCTGCTGATGGATTTCCGTTCCCGGCTTATATTTGATTTTCTTAAGAAACACCATGGAGCTTCCGGCGATTATGCTCACCGCCACGGCCGGCGACATGCTTTTAGCGAGCTCGTTGAGCGGGATTTTTGACATCGCCGAAGCCAGTATCAGGCCGGGAAAAAGAGGAAAAATGGTTTCCCAGACGTGGCGGAACCAGAAGTTGATAAAGCTTTTCTGCTCGTTCGACAGCTCGAGGTTTTTAGACGCTTCGTCCACGAGCGGCGCTGAAAAAAGCGCTCCGCCGGGTGACGGAAGGAAGCCTAGAAAAGCTGGAAGCATGCCCAGCACCAGCCGGTCGTCGCGGAATACTTTTTTTAGATTGACCACCAGCCTGTTGAGCATTCCGGTTATTCTGAGGGTATATTCGAAAACGGCTATTCCGTAAAGAATAACCAGTATTTCCAGGGTTTTTGGCGCGAGCGAAGTTTTTACGGAAGTGGCGAGGACGGCGGCCGGACTCATTCCGAAAAACAGGCCTATAAGAACGGCCCCGCTCATAAGACAGGCCCAGAGTTTAAGTTTGAAGTACCTCGATGCGCCTAAAACGAGCGCGAAGATTAATAATATTACTATTACGGGCATTTTGTACCATCTTTCTATGCTTGAAGCTCGTATATTCTATAAAAATACCTTAAATTTGTCAACCGCTTGACAAAAAAAAGTAATTTAAGTATAATTCTCTAAAAATAAATTATTGCATATTATATGCGAAAGGGCCAAAACCGGCGATGATAGATAAAACGCAATTCGTCAGGGTCCGCATCGGCGTTCTCGTTTGCGAGCGCGATTCGATCCTTCTGGTTCATCACAAAAAAGAAGATCGCGATTACTGGCTTTTGCCGGGCGGCGGCCTGGAAGCCGGCGAGTCTATAGAAGAATGCGCTAAACGTGAAATGCTCGAAGAAACCGGATATGAAATCGAGCTGAAGAAGCTCGTGTTTACATCCGAAACTCTTTATCCCGGCCGAAAACGCCATATCGTGCATATGAATTTTCTGGCCGAAATAAAAGGCGGCGGGCCGGCCGCGCTCGAGGAAGAGCGCGTTATAGGCCATAAATTCGTGCCGCTCTCGGAATTTGCCGGATACAAGTTTTATCCCAATATAAAAAAAGAGATCATCGAGGCCGCGGCGAATAATTTTGAACGTGGCGCGGCGCATCTAGGATTAAGGTGGGAGTGAGCAATGTTAAATAAAGAATACGACAGCATTATCAAGGCGAAGCTGCGGGAGCTCGAAGACGACGCCGAAAATCCCGAAACCAGCTATCATATAGCTAAATTATTCGAGATGCGCGGAATGGTGGAAGAAGCCGTCAATTATTACAAGATGACTATCCAGCTCAAGCCCGACGACTCTTACGCCTATAATTTTCTGGGCCTCTGCTATAAAAGCAAGGGCATGTTCAAAGAGGCGAAAATCGCGTTCAAGCGCGCCATCAAACTCAAACCGCATTATTCTTTCGCCCACTGCAATCTCGGCATAATTTACCTGATGGAAGGCGCGACCGACGAGGCCATAGTACAGTTTCACGAGGCCATTTCCATAAATCCGAATTACGCTTACGCCCATACGCATCTCGGCCGGGCCCTGCGCATGAAAGGCGAAGTGGAAGAATCCATATCGTCGCTTCGCCGCGCGGTAAAACTGAACCACGATTATGCGTACGCCCATTATAATCTGGCGCTTTCTTACGAACAGAAAAACCAGTTCGACAAGGCGATTTTACAGCTCAGAAAAGCCACCATATTAAATCCTAACGATGCTTTCGCGCTCACGCGCCTCGGCATGGCCTATTTTTCGAAGGGCAATATTCCGGCCGCCGAAAAATACTGCAAACGCGCCATAATCACCGACAAAAATTTCATCTATGCGCATATCAATCTCGGAGTGGTGCTGAGCGAACAGGGCAAGCACGAAGAGGCGATAACCGAGTTCAAGCGCGCGATATCCATCAACAAAGACAATCCCGACGCCCATTTTTACCTGGGGCTTTCTTATTATAAACGCGGAATGAGCGACGCCGCTAAAATAGAATTCCAGAAAACGCTCGCCCTGGCCCCGAAATATCCTTACTGCAATTACTGGCTTGGAATGATCGCGCGCAAAAAAGGAAATCTCGAAGACGCTATAATCTGTTTTCTCAAATCCATAGAGATAACCCCAGCCGACGCTCTGGCCCATCTCTCTCTGGCTTCGGTATATAAAGATAAAAGCATGTTCTCCGAAGCTCAGGCCGAAGCGCTGCGAGCTATTTCGCTTAACAGCATACTCGCCGACGCCTATGATCTGCTCGGCAACCTTCACGATATTAAAAACGAATACGACGAGGCGCTCGCGTGCTGGAAGAAAGCAGACGAACTCAAAAAACACTACGGAGAAAAAAATTACAAGCGCCAGACCAAAGACGAAATCGAGCTTCAAATCGAAGAGCTCAAAAAGCATCTGCTGGTGCATCCGCACGACGCCGACGCCCATTACCGCCTCGCGTGCTCTTACAAGAGCAAAGGCCTTCTCGACGAGGCCGTAATAGAATACGAAAAAGTCCTCGACGCGCGGCCCGACGATAAATACTCGCAGTATTACATAGAAACCATAATGCGCCAGAAGGGCATATTCGATAACACCATACAGGACTGCAAGCGCAAAGCCGAAATGCATCCCGAAAATTACGACGCGCATTACCAGCTGGGCCTCGCATACCGCGATAACGGCCTTCTGGACGAAGCTATTTGCGAATTCGAAAAAACCGTCGCCATAAAGCCTGACCACATAGAAGCGGTCTGCGAGCTGGGCATATCCTACCGCAACAAAGGCGAAACGGTGGAAGCGATAAATAAATTTTTACGCGTTATAGAGCTCGACCACAAGTATTACGAGGCTTTTTTTCAGCTGGGCCTGATACATCTCAACAGGGGCCAGGCTGAGGACGCTATAACGTCGTTTAAGAAAGTGATCGATCTCAAGCCCGATTATATACAGGCGTACCAGCTTTTGGGAATTACATATAAAAACGTAGGCGAGCCTCAGAAATCCATGGATACCTTCAAAACCGCTCTCGAAATAAAGCCTAACGATCCCGAGCTGCACTATTTTATGGGCAGCCTCTACCGCTCCGGCAATCTCAACGACAACGCGCTTCTGGAATTTGAGCACTGCCTTAATCTCAAGCCGGATCACGCGTTTGCGTTATACGGCATGGGAGCGGTTTACAAGAAACGCGGAGAATTCGCCGCCGCCATAAAATATTTCGAACGCTCTCTCATGCTCAATCCCGACGACGAATTTGCCAACTACAGCCTCGGAATATGCTATAAAAATACGGGCGAAACCGAAAAAGCCATAGGCTTTTTTCAGAAATCCCTCGCGCTAAACCCCGACGATGTTTACGCCCATACCAATATCGGGATCCTTTTTTACGACCTGGCCCAGTACGACAACGCCATAAAAGAATTCCAGCGCGCCTGCATAATCAACCCGGAAGACGAATATTCGCTTTACCATCTGGGGCTCGCTTATTACGAAAAAGGCCAGCTGGACAGGGCCATAAAAGTCTGGACTAAGGCGGTAGCGATAAACCCTAAAGACGCATATATTCATTATAATCTCGGCCTGGCTTACGAAGAACTCAAGGATTACGCCAGGGCGGTCGAAGAATGGAAGGCCACGCTGCGGCTTGTTCCGGAAGGATCCAAGCTCGCCAACTTCGCCAACGAGTCGCTTAACAAATCGACCGAAAAGTTAAAAGCGGTCCGGGAGCATGATAATAAATAATGAAAGCGATAATTTTCGGGGCGGGAGCCGTAGGATTCCAGCTGGCTAAAGTATTGATCGCCGAAAAATACGACGTGGTTATAATCGAAAAAGACGCTGAACGCGCCCGGTTTATTTCATCGAAGCTCGACTGTCTTGTCATAAACCAGGAAGGCACGTTAATTTCAACGCTCAGGGACGCCGGCGCCGCGGACGCCCGTTTTTTTATAAGCGTTACCAACAGCGACGAAGTAAATATAGTTTCCTGCGGGGTTATAGCTACCGAATTTAAGGTGCCTATCAAGATCGCCAGGGTTAGAAACGTCGATTATTCCAATTCCAACCTGCTCAAGAAAAACTTCATGGGCATAGATTATATAGTAAATCCGGAAGTGGAGGCGGCCACCCTTATTTCCAACACCGTGGCGCTGGGCGCTTCCAGCGACGTTATGATGTTCGAAAACACAGACGTGCAGATCAGAAATTACGTGGTCGGCAAAAGTTCGTTTTTTTTCAACAAGCCTCTTAAAAAAATCAAAAAGTATCTCAAGGAAAGGTTCCTGATAGCCGGCGTCGCAAGAAATGAAGAATTTATAATACCTTCCGGCGAAACCGTCATAGAAGAAAACGACAACGTATATATATTCGCCGAACGCGAAGACCTGAGCCGCCTTTTTATAGACCTGGGCCGCAAAAGCGAAAAGAACGAAAGCGTTATAATCGTAGGCGGCACCATGATAGGAACGCTTGTTTGCGAAGAGCTCGTCAGCGGCGGAATCAAGGTCGCCTTCATAGATAAAGACCGGGCCATCTGCGAAAGCCTTTCCGAAAAATTCGAAGACGCTCTGGTCATTCATTCCGATATTTCTGAAGAAGGCGTTTTCGAAGAGGAGCAGCTCGAAGATTACGATCTCATTATAACCGCTACGAATAACGAGGAGCTCAATATCCTGTCGTCGGTTTACGCAAAGAGCCTCGGCATTAAGCGGGCGATGGCCCTTGTAACTAAATCCGGCTATATACCTATAGCTAAAAAACTCAACATCGACTCTATAGTCAGCCCGAAATTGAGCACCGTAAACGCCATTTTAAAATTCGTAAGGCGCGGCGACATAAAAAGCGTTCACAGCCTGTTTAACGAAAAAGCGGAAGTCATAGAATATCATATAGATTCAGCCAGCCCTGCGTGCGCAAAAAAAGTCATGGAGCTCAAGCGGCCCGAAGGAACGCTTATTCTGTCGGTGATTAGAAATGGCGAAAACAAGATACCCGACGGTAATTTCATAATAGAATCCGGTGACCGTGTAATAACTATCGCGGCGCGCGAGTCGGTCGAAAGGCTCGCTAAAGTTTTCACCGGCAGCGAGGAATAATGAACATAAAACTGGTAATAAAGCTTCTGGCGATTCTTACTCTAATCCTGTGCGCTTTTATGTTGATTCCGGCGGCGATGGCCGTATGGTTCGCCGAGCGGCTCGCGTTGAAGGCGTTTATAAAAACTATTGTCGCCGGCTCGTTTGGTGCCGCCATGGCTTACGTTTTATGTTCTAAAAAAGAGCACGCTTCGTCTTTAAGGGCGAGGGACAGTTTCGTTTTCGTCACTTTGAGCTGGGTGCTGGCTTCCGCCATAGGCGCTTTGCCCTATTACCTTTCAGGCGCGATCCCGGGAATGGCCGACGCTTATTTCGAAACGATGTCCGGCTTTACCACTACGGGCGCGTCTATTCTCACCGATATCGAAAAAATGCCGGATTCCCTTTTATTCTGGCGCGCGCTTACCCACTGGCTCGGAGGCATGGGAATCGTGGTGCTCGCGGTGGCGATACTCCCTTTTCTGGGCGTGGGCGGAATGCAGCTCATAGATGCCGAAGCGCCGGGACCTTCGGTAGATAAGCTTACGCCGCGCATCGCCCAGACGGCCAAGCTGCTCTGGTTTATATATATAGGGCTGACCATATGCGAGACCGTACTTTTAACGCTCGGCGGAATGAGCCTGTTCGATTCGGTTATACATACATTCGCGACTGTCGCAACCGGCGGCTTTTCAAATAAAAACCTGAGCGTCAGCCACTATAATTCGGCTTATATCGACGCTATCGTGACTATTTTCATGGTTCTAGCCGGTATGAACTTTTCGCTTCATTATAAAATGCTCAGTGGAATGGCGTCTTCCGCGTTTAAAGACGTGGAGCTGCGCGCGTATTTGATAATATTTTTCAGCGCGGCCTTTATTATCGCTTTTAATTTATATTTTTCGGACTATGGCGGGTTCGCGAATTGCTTCAGGTATTCGAGCTTTCAGGTGGCAAGCATTTTGACGACGACGGGCAGTTTCACGGCGGATTATGAAAAATGGCCGTACGCAAGCCAGTTCGTTCTTTTTATTTTGTTTTTTATAGGCGGCTGCGCCGGATCGACCGGCGGAGGCATTAAAGTAATAAGGCTCGTAACGCTTTTTAAGCAGGCCGTAAATGAAATGAAAAACCTGGTCCATCCTCGCGGCGTTTTTTCCCTGAAGGTAGGCGCCGCGGTCGTAAAAAACAGCACCGCTAACGCTATCGCCGGTTTTTTCTTTCTCTACATCATGACGCTTCTCGCCGTTACGTTCGCTGTAACGCTCGCCGGCCACGACATTCTTACGTCTTTTTCAGCCGCGCTCACGACTCTCGGTAACGTGGGCCCTGGTTTTGGAAATATAGGCCCCACGGAAAATTTCGCTTTTTTTCAGGACTATGTCATATGGGGGCTTTCGTTTGCGATGATGATCGGAAGGCTTGAAATTTACACCGTTCTGGTTTTATTTATGTCTTTTTTCTGGAAAAAATAGCCTTATTGCGTTTTTATTAAAGTAAATCGAGGAAACACGGCCATGAAAGATAAAGAAAATTTATATAGCGGCCTGTATTTAATTTTTGTAATAAACGCTTTGGCGTTGATTATAGCGAATTACCTGGGAGGCGGAGTAGGCGGGCCGCTTTTTCTGGTTTCTCTCATGTCCGCCAACTCTTTTGCCGCGTCTTTTTTTCGTAGCCGTAAAATCTGGATATTTTCGACGGTGATTTCGTATTCATATTTACTTATATTCTCTTACGTTATTTCAAATTTTTATTATTTCGATATTTTTAACTATATGTCCTTATTGTTTTCGATATGTATGATAGCTTACGTTTATTACGTCGATAACGTCCTGCTGCTTTTCTTTTTTTTAGCGGCCGCTCAGCTCGCCGCGCTCAACGCGTATTTCGATTATTTTAATATAAACCCTCTTTTTTCAGGCATTTGCGAGCTGCGGGAGATAATTTTGATGCCGCTTATTTTTATTCCGCTTGCGGCCGTGGCCGCTTTTCATAAAATTAAATCAGAAACGGCCTATAGCGGAGCTTATTTGACAATACTGATCACAGGGCTTTCTTTTTATCTTTTTCTAACCGGCGCAAATCCCGCGCCGGCTTCTATAGCGCTTGCATGCGTGGGGTTCGTTCTGGCGTTCGTTATTTTCATTCTGCCTTCTGCGCCAGTTGCGCCGCCAGAAGAGGCGGCCGGGAAAGATAAAATGGAAACCGGCCGCGGCGAATTATTGCGCGGACGCGCCGAACGCGCGGGAATATGGGCCGGGGTTCTGGGAGCGGGCAGCTGCCTTGCGATTTATTTGTTCTGCATATACAGCTTATCGGTTCCGCAAAGGACCGTGGAATTTTATTCACGGGGCGCATCTCTTTATTACGACGATCTGGCAGGTTATTTTGCCAGGTTTAACGCGCCATTCGCGAATCTGGTCTTCGATTCGGCTGGATATGCCGAGCGGGAGCTATACAAAAGGAAAACTTTCATGGTCAGTCCTTTTCCGGCCTGGAAGATAGTTTTAGACGAAACCGCCGCCGGGCCTTTCGTCAACGCCGGAGCGCTGGATATTAAAACGCTCGACGGCAGGCGAAAATCGGTGGCGCTCGATTTCGCTTTTTTGAACTCGCTGATAGACGAAAAAAGAGCCGCTGAAATATCTCCGCGGTTCGTTTACAGGCTTAAAGCGGGGTTATATAAAGACGGCTCCGCCGCGCTGCTCGGCTTTTCGCTCGAGGGCGACCGTTTCGTGATGCTCGACGAAAGCTCGCCTTACAATAAATTCACCAGTTCCGTCAAAAGCTTTTTCTCCGTGTCCGGTGATTCGTCGTATATCGCGGTATATGATTTTTCAGGCAACCTCCGCATTATAAGCGCGCTCGACGCAAAAACCGCCATGGTAATTAGCGGCATAAGCAATTTCAGAAGCGTATGCGGCGTGTCCGGAGCCGGTTTTCTTATTTTATGCTCAGACCGTCTTTTGAAGGCGGCGCCGGGCGAAAAACGCCTAGAATGCATTGTCGGTCCGCTTCGGTTCGGAGAAAGCGAATTCAGCGGAGTTTACGGTTCGGGAGGCTCGACGGCGTTGCTGGCAAGAGAAGACGCGACCGAAGTTCTTGATATCAATTCGGGCGCGAGAACCCCGCTGGGGATCGACTTGAACGATTCCAACCGCTGCGCTTATTTTGATGGCGATATAATCGCCTGCTGGGACTATTTTTCACAGTCGCTTACCGTGCATAAAATCAAACGCGGCCCTTCGGGTTTTGAAATAGCCGGGTCTTCGATCATGAAAACCGATTCGGAGTCCATGATTAAGTTAGCTTCCGGGCATGGCGAAAGCAGGATCAAAGCCGCCGAATATAATTCAATGAATGGAGAAATCGAGCTTTTCGAATTCGATCGCGAAAGCCTTTCTCTGCTAAAACGGCGCGCTATCGATACCGCCGCCTTTCCCTCCGGTCAGGCCTTCGAGGCGGGGAGCCTTTCGGGCGCTGCCGTCTTCGTTATCGCTTGCGGCGAATCGGTAAACGTAATAAGAGAAGGCTTTTTTTATGACGGCGAAACCCGTTTTTTTCCGAACGCTTCGCTTGCTAACGCCGTAAAGCCTTCTCTGCCGTCCGGGCTCGTTTATAAAGACGGCCGTATATTCCAGGCGGCCGACAACAGGATAAACGTGATCGGCGCGCTGAACGGCGAAGAAGCCAGGGCCTTCGAATCGGCCAGATAGCGCTTGCTTTGCGCCTAAAAAACGCCGGTTTATTTATCAAAAAAAATTTCGGCCAGAAAAGGTATCATGATTTGATGCGGCCTTGTTTCGAATCCTTTTTCGCTGACCGTCCAGCCGGTAACACCGTCAGGCCTTAAACCTCGAAGAAATTCCAGAAATGACTTTTTCGTGCCTTTGAGTGAAAAGCTTCCGCTTAAGGAGAGTTGAGAATTGCTTTCGCTTAATATGACTGACGATATTTCATATTTTAGCGAACAATATTTGATTATGGCGGAATATGCCGCCAAATTTTTATTCACTTCCGCCCTGCTTTGAAAGCGCTTTATAACAGCTGTAATATTGTATATTTTTGATGCGCGTCCGTCGGGCGAAACGTGTGAAGGATCTTTTCGCGAAGTTACGCAAAACGATGAAGCCGATAAATTAAAGCCGTGCGTCCCGCAGGCGGTTTCATCTATGAAGTTCGAAAAACAGTTCAGGTCGCGCGTAGAAAAATTGAACTCGGCGCTTATAAGGGTTTCCGGGTTGTTCATTTCGCCGCCATATCTCGCTTTTATAAATTCGAGGCCGCTCGAATCCGCCATTTCTTTTATCAAAGAAAGCGTTTCAGCTGCGGCGGTTTTGTGATTTTTTTTACCTTCGTCAAAATCCCTGGCCAAACGGCTAACCTCGGAAACGGGAAGCATTTTTGCCGAAACGCCCCCGCCGCAGGCTGTAAAAAGTCCGGCGGAGGTGAAACATAGAGCTATAATAAAAACGGCGTTTATTTTATTGAACATATTATCTAATCCATTTTTTACCTTAAAGCGGCCGTAAAGTCTAAAACGAATAATGCGCTATTATAATATTTATAGTGCTTTTTTTCGATAGTTATATCGGAAAATCTTTCTATGCGATTGTTTTCCGAAAAAAAATCGACGTAAGCCATAAGACCGTTCATGTAATGTGACGAAGCCTTTATGGATATCCTGTTATAGCGTAAGTAATAAAATTTATTAATTTTAATGTTAAAGCTTTTGGATGCGGCTCTCACAGCGTCTTTTAATATCTGGTAATGAGCGGGGCAGCCGTGAGCGAATGCGGGTTCTGAACGGAGCTTATAAAAAGAAAATGAGCCGGAATATAAGCCTGATTTAGTTTTTAACATTTCGGATTGGATCGTTTCAATTTCGTAAGGATTGATTATGGAGTTTTCGAAAAGAGAATCAAAAAAACCGAATAAAGCTGAGAAATTTTTAAATTCGACGGCCGTTTCAAAAAAAAACAGCTCGTTGCCGCGAGCAGTTTGCGTTCTTTTTATCGTTTCTTTAACGATAATTATTCCGTGCCTGGAGGCTTCTTCTTTTAGGTTTTCTATGCAACGGGCTTCGATGCCCGCTGTAGATGTTTTGAAGTCAAAAGCAAAAACATTTTTATTATTCAATAAAATAATAAAAATGAAAAAGCATATTAACGGTATGATTAAAAATCTCGACGATTTTACATTACTCATTAACTGAAACCGGGGTTTTGCCGTTGCCGGATTTTAAGGCCGGTACTACGCTGTAATGTTTATATTCTGCCCGATGCCCGCGGGTGTGATAGACTGTGTCGACGGCTGTTTTGCTTCCTGAAAGGAAGGAGCGGCGTTCGGCGCGGCGCTCTGGCCGGAAGAAACTTCGTTTGGGGCCTGCCTGCTGTTCTGAATATCGAGGATGTTGACGGAGTAATTTGGAGCTTGCGTAACATTAGCGGTTTGCATAATAATCCTCCTATCTTGAAATTCTTATATACTGTCAATTCTTATTATATCATAACCCGATTCATTTGTCAAATTAAATGGGATATAAAAGGTTATGAATGTAAAAAAATGATTGACTTTTTTTTTTATGTGTGATAGTATCAACTCATACGTACAACTTAGACATGAATTATGATTTACATCTAAAATTGAAGGAGGTGGAACAATTGAAAAAAACTTTATTATTAGCTATCGCGCTTTTATTCGCAGCTTCGTTCGCAATGGGCAACGCTTATGCAGCTGAATATCCCAGCGTAGTTGGCTTGAAACCTTTTACTTCTCAAACCGCTTATCTTTCTTTAATCGGTTATATTCAGTACCTTTCCAAAAATCAGGACGGTAAAGAAATATCGAGAGAAGAAGCTATCCAGGTTTTAAATTCACAGAAATCCGGCGCTCCCGCCGAAGTTAAAAAAGTGAAAAAAGTAAGAAAACATAAAGCCGCTAAAAAAGCTAAAGCCGAAATGGCTGAACCGGCCGCTGAAGCCCCTAAAGCTGAAGCACCGAAGGTAGAAGAGGCCCCTAAAGTCGAAGCTCCTAAAGCTGAAGAACCGAAGGCCGAAGCACCGACGGTAGAAGCTCCTAAAGTAGAAGAAGCTCCGAAAACCGAAGCTCCTAAAGCTGAAGAAGTGAAAGGCAAATAATTAAAAGATATTTTTATATCGTTTAATAAAAAACAGGTGAATAATTTTTTATTCACCTGTTTTAATTTTTAAGCCGTTTAATTTTTAGCTTTAAACAAGCCCGCGGCGTTATGTTTCGCCGCAGGCCGTGCGCCGCGTTTATAAAATAAAATATCCGCCCAGATTAGTTATGAACCAGATAAACGTTGAGATGTCGGGTTCCTGCTTAATGTATTCAAAGACGGGCGCTTTGCTTTTGTTTACATCGCCTTTGAAATAATATAGCGTGGATTCCATCATAAGGGCTATATTTTTGAACTTAGTGCCCTTTAAAGCCTTGACTTCTTCTTCGAATTCGGCTATACCTTCCGGCGCCGCGGTTGCATATTCTTTATCGCTTAATTCGTTCAGGCTTTTCTTGATGGCGCCTATATCGCTTATATTCTTTTTAAACGCGTTGCGGGCGCCTATTTTAAATGCGCTGACGCAGCATTTCATGGCTTTTTCTTCTTCAGAGGCCGAAGCCGGAATGTTATAAGCGAGAATTTTAGACCCCAGCGGCATCATGTAATAAGAGTTGACGGCGATTCCCGCGGAGGCTGCCCTTATTAGCAGAAATATATTTTCAGGTTCGATTTTAAGCGCTTCAAGGGTGAAATCGAGCGAAGCCTGTATTTCGCCTTTGAATTGCGCTTCAAGGGATTTTTGATATAATTCTTTAATTTTCGTGTCTTTTACGAAAAAATTAACGAGCGCGGCCGCTTCGCCTTTTTGCGCGATATTTTTATAATATTCTTCGTTCATGGCGTTTTTCATGAAAAACTCGAAACTCGCGAACAATGAATATTCGGGGCGGACCGCGAAAGGGTTTACCGACTGTATGTCTTTAACGACGAAACTTGGAGGCGTTTTTTCAGCCAGGAAGCCGAACAGCTCGTTGAGCCCCGTGGTTACTTTGGACATTTCGCCGCACCTCAAAGCGGAATGTATGTAGCACAGGTACTGGTGCGCGAAAGGCCATACCAGCGAAGCGCTCTGCTCGACCGAAGCGTTAAACGCTTCGGTTGAAAGCCCGGGCGAAGTTTGGGCGCATAATTTAAAAAGCTCCATGGCTTTTTTGTTGTCGCCGAGTTTTGAGTGAGCCATGGCGAGAATATATGCCGCCGAAAATGAATCGCTTTTAAATTCCATGGCTTTCTGGCCGTATTCTACGGCTTTTTTATAATCGCCTTTATAGTAATGAAAGAGTGAAATTTTTGAAAAAAGCTCGCTGTCGCCCGGATATTTTTTTGAAAGTTCGGTGAAAAAATTAATGGCGGTGTTAAACATTTTTTCCTTGAAGAAAACCGATTCCATTTCGCGAAGCAGCAGTTTACTGGTATTGACGGAGCTTTTCTCTATTTCGATCTTCATATTATCTACGGCTTCTACGGGCCGGCCGGTTTTTATGCATGAGAGGGCCAGATAATAATAAGTTTTAGGTTCTACGGCGTCTTTGAAGTTTGCGATATATTCTCCGAAGTAACGGTAGGCTTCTTCGTACTTTTGCGTGTCGAAAAGAAGGCGCCCTTTTAATAAATGCGCCCTGGTGTTCTGCGGGAGATCTTTGAGCAGCTTTTCTATAAGCACCTCGGCGGTTTTGTGATTTCCGCTGATTACGTTGAGCTCAGCCACCATGGTGTTTATTGAAATGTCGCCGGGCTTTTCGGCGGCTATTCTTTCAAATTCGGCGAGCGCCATATCGAAATTGCCCTTTTTCATCGATTGATAAAAAAGGCTTCTAAGGCTCGCTTCATCGCTAGAGCCGCTTTTAATGTTCTGCTGTATGAGCGGCATGGTTTTATCGTATGCGCCGGTACGCTGGGCGATCAAGGTGAGGTAATTTTTGTACAACTCTTCCTGAGGATATTTTTTCATTTCCTCTTCGAGGATTTTGAGGGCATCGTCGGTTTTTTTCGCGTTGATGTGGACTTCTATGAGCTGGGTTTTTATGAGTTTTTCCGTTTCGGCGTCGGGCTTTTTATCCAGTTCTTCTTTGATTATTTTATATGCTTCGGCGATGCGTCCGGCTTTTGAAAAAATAACCGGCGCGGAGTTAACATAGAAAGAGTTCTGCGGAAATAT
Organism: bacterium ADurb.Bin243; assembly: GCA_002069765.1. Classification (GTDB taxonomy): domain Bacteria; phylum Muiribacteriota; class UBA9980; order UBA9980; family UBA9980; genus UBA9980. Next base: position 2,188 of record MWBZ01000017.1, on the reverse strand, counting down.
TTCGTTGACCTTGTCGAGAAGTTTTGCGGCTTCTTTATGCTTTTGTTTTGCGTCGAGGTATGAAATCAAAAGGAAGTAAGGCTGAAGATTGGATGCTGCTTCAGTTTTGTCGTAACCGAGGTAAAACGAGGTTATGTGATTTAAATCGATTTTCAGGTTTTTATCCAGAAGGAGGGCGTAGTTATCGTAAACGGCTTTAAGGGCGGCCTTATCGGCTTCTGCGGAAAGAGGTTTTGAGCATTCGGCAAGGGCTTGTTCATAATTTTGAGACTGCATTAAGGAATTTATTCCGGCATAGTTTTTTGAGCCTGCGGCCTCTTCTGTGCCCGTCTGAGAAACTGCTTCGCCATAAGCGAAAATTAAAGCCGTCAAAATCAAAGCGAGCGAATAAAAATTCAACTTAATTTTATTGGTCATAAATCACCTCATAAATATTCAAATATCAAATTTCTCTCAAATTGTAGCATTAAATAGATTTTATGTCAAGCACATGCCGTCTTTTTTGTTAATTATTATATACATCGCCGGATATGAAAAAAATGCCCGCCATTAAACAAAATAAAAAAAATTGAATATAAATTTATTGACAAAGTCGAGATTTGAATATAGAATATAACGGTAACTTAATTTATATACGAAAGGGCGAATAAAAATGTTTTCATCAGCGCGTGAATTAATAAAATTCATCAATAACTCTAAAATAGACATGCTCGATTTTAAAGCCACCGATTTAAGAGGCAAACTTAGACATATTACGATTCCGGCTTGCAGAGTGACCGAAAAAATGCTTGAAGAAGGCGTCGGCATAGACGGATATTCTTACGGATTCGTCAATATCGAAAAATCCGATATGGTCCTGATACCCGATATAAAGACTGCTTTTATAGATCCTTTTTACGATACTCCTACGGTTTCGGTGTTTTCAAATATATGGAGCGTCGAGGGCGACGAATGCCATCATCCGCAGTGCCCGCGCAATATAGCTAAAAAAGCCGAAAAATTCGTAACCGAATCCAAAACCGGCGATAATATTCTTCTCGGCCCCGAGTACGAATTCTATGTGTTCGATAACGTCGAATACTTAAACGAAGCGCGCGGTTCGTCGTATTCCATCTTCACCAAATCGCAGCCGCTCACTTCCGACCCGGCGAAATATGACGGTTATAAGATGGCGGCTAAAGGCGGATACCATGCCTGCAACCCGCAGGACTCGCTCTACGAATTTCGTTCGCAGGCCGCGCTTTTGCTTGAAAAATGCGGCGTGGCGGTAAAATACCACCATCACGAAGTCGGCGGCGCGGGGCAGGTCGAAATAGAAACCGCGTTCGATTCGATTTCTAAAATGGCCGACGCCACCATGCTCGTTAAGTACATCGTTTTTAATCTGGCTAAAAAAATGGGGAAAACAGCTACTTTCATGCCCAAGCCTATTTACGGCGAAGCCGGCAGCGGCCTTCACGTCCATTTTAAATTGCTCGAAGACGGCAAAAATCTTTTCTATGACGCAAAAGGGTATTCGGGCATGTCTAAAACAGCCCTTAACTTCATCGGAGGCATTTTAAAGCATGCCGGCGCACTCACCGCTTTCGCGAATCCTTCTACTAATTCGTATAAACGGCTCGTGCCGGGATTCGAGGCGCCTACCTGCATAGCGTTCGCCACGTCCAACCGCTCGGCGGCCATAAGGATTCCGGGCTACGTTAAATCAATGGAAGATAAGCGCTTTGAATACAGGCCCCAGGACGCTACCTGCAATCCCTATCTTTCTTTCGCGGCCCTCGTAATGGCCGGCATCGACGGCATAGATTCAAAGATAGACCCTTCTAAATCGGGATACGGCCCGTTCGACGTAAACCTTTACGAACTGCCCGAAGCCGAGCAGAAAAAGTTGAAATTCCTTCCGCAGTCCCTGGCGGAAGCTCTTAAAGAGCTCAAAAGCGACAATGCTTTCCTCAATAAAGGCGGGGTTTTCCCTAAAGCGCTTGTCGATAACTGGGTATCGATTAAAACCAAGGAAGACGTCCTGCCCATGCAGAACAGGCCGCATCCTTACGAATTCGAACTTTATTACGGATTATAATTTAATCTTTTGGCTCTTATTCATTTCATGTGGGTAAGTTTATTAGTGAATAGTGTAGAGTGGATAGTGAATAGTTAAGGCTGGGGCTCGCCCTGCGAGCTTTATATA
>MWBZ01000016.1 GCA_002069765.1 bacterium ADurb.Bin243 | reverse complement strand
TTTCTGGCGATTTTAATATTTTTTGATTCCGATTTAGAAGGCTTCTTAACACCGTCGCCCATCGCGCGTTCTATATTTCTGATCGAACCCACCATAAGCTTTAATTCGCAGGGATCGAGGCTCGCTTTGTGATCGGGTCCCGGCTGGTTTTTATCGAGCGTAAAATGCTTTTCGATCACGGAAGCGCCGAGCGCAACTGCCGCTCCAGGCACTTCTATGCCCGGCGTATGATCGGAATAACCGACTTTAATTTTAAAGGTATTTTTGATCGTTAGCATGGCGTTTAAATTAACGTCTTCAAAAGGCGTGGGGTATTCTGTGTTGCAATGAAGAACGGTTATTTTTTCACGGGCCGTGCCGGAGCGCGTGAGCTCTTTTAAGGCCGTTTCAATTTCGGTCAGGGTGGCCATGCCGGTAGATAAAAAAACCGTTTTATTAAGCGCTCCCATACGCCTTAAGTAAGGAATATTAATAAGCTCCCCCGAAGGCACCTTGAATATTTCGACTTCCAGCTCGTTTAAAAGGTCTATGCTGTCGAGATCGAACGGAGAAGACATGAAATAAATTTTATTGTCTTTGCAGCATCGGATAAGTTTGCGGTGGGCGTCCAGGTCGAGCTCGAGTTTTTTGATCATTTCGAACTGCGATTCTCCGGCCGGCGTGTTTGCGGCCTGGTAATCCGCCTTGGGAGCGCTTTTAATTAAAAGTTTGCCGGCCGTAAACGTCTGGAATTTTATGGCGTCGGCGCCAGCTTCGGCGGCGGCGGCGACCATTTTTTCAGCCGTTCGCGGATCGCCGTTATGATTGACGCCGGCTTCGGCTATAATAAAAACTTTATTATCGAACATTTTTCCTCGCTATTTTGCACGGATTGCCGTAAGCCACCGCGTTATCGCCGATATCGCCGACCACGTTCGCTCCGGAACCGATTATCGTGCCGGCGCCGATTTTAACATATTGCTTCACGCAAGCGCCGCTGCCTATATGAGAATTAGCGCCGACGGATACGCCGCCGCTTAGAACCGCTCCGGTGGCGACATGCACGTTATCGCCTATGACGCAGTCATGTTCTATTATGGCGCCGGTATTTATTATGCAATTATCGCCGACGACCGCGCCTGAATTTATCAACACGCCCGCGCCTACGAACGAAGCGCGCCCAAGTTTAGCGCGAGGCGAAACCACGGCCGACGCGTGAATCACTTCGGGCAGTATAAACCCTTTAGAGCACGCCAAATTAAATGCCTTTATCCGCCCGTCGGGATTTCCGACGCTGCCTACGGCGATAAAGCAATACTTTATTCCGGCCAAAAAGTAATCGCCAAGATCGTCGTCGCAGGCTTCGATTTTATAACCGCAAACGCTGCAGCCGATTTTTTCCGGCCTGTCTATTATCGCCGATATTTCATATTCGTTTTTAGATTCTATGGCGTCGATAACGGATTTGCAATGGCCGCCGCCGCCTAAAAGTATAATTTTTTCCATAAAAACATCAATCGAATTTTTTTAGAGCGGAATATAGCTCTTCCATCTGGCCGATATCGGTCCACGACTTTTCGGATATCGGATAAACGCCCACGCGCTTACCGTCAGCCCTGCATCTGGATATAAGATCGGTAATGTGGAAAAACTCGCGCTCCGGTATATCGTTTAAAGCCTCCGGCTGTATTAAGTACATGCCCGTATTAACTAAATAATTAAATTCAGGTTTTTCTTTCATGGCCTTCATGGAGCCGTTTTCGTTGGTTTCTATAACGCCGTAGGGTATCTTGAAATTTTTTAGCGAGCCGACGACCGTAATAAAGTTGGCGCTGTCGCGATGGTATTTATATATATCCTCGTAATCCGCGCTTACTATGATATCGCAGTTATTAACAAAAAACGGAGTTTTTATGTTATGACTTTTGAGCAGCGCGAGGCTGCCCGCCGTTCCAAGCTCTTTTTCTTCTTCCAGATAGGTCATTTCATAATTTTTTTCGATTTCGTTGAAGTACGCTTTTATCATATTGGCCTTATAATTGACCGAAATAAAAAACTTGCTGCAGCCGCTGGCGGCGTATTTTTCGATAATAAGTTCAATTACCGGTTTATTTCCTATAGGTATAAGCGGCTTGGGAAGGATCTTGGTAAACGGATCAAGGCGCGTGCCCTTTCCGCCCGCCATAATTACGACCGGAAGTTCTATCCTGGAAACGATTTCGGCTTTTTCGACGAAAAAATCGCTCCACCATACCGCATTTAAAATCCGGCCGCCGCCGTCGACGATCGGAATACACTCGATAAGGCTCTGCTTCATGGTTTTTTTCACTTCGACCGGATCGTAACCGGGCATAAGCGTGAGCGGATTACGGTTCATGACGCACGTTACGGCGGAAGAAAGCTCTCCGTTTTTAAGTATCCAGCGCCTTATATCGCCGTCGGTGATAACGCCCAGCAATACCAGATCGGCGCCTGCTACGAAAATTATCTTCTGCGCGGATTCGTCGAGTTTCTGCATGGCGTCGCGAACGCTTTTTTCGGGAGATATTATAAATTTATTTATCGTGCTGTTTTTATATATAAGCAAACCGTCAACCAACCTTTTCGATTATGGACTCGCAAACGAGACGGATATCCGCGTCAGTTAAATTAACGCTGCATGGAATATTTACGATTCTTTCGAAGTAATGCATCGTTTTTTTCATCGTGCACCTGGGCTCTTTTCTGTAAGGCTTCTGCAGATGGTTGGGATACCACAGCGGGCGCGCTTCGATGCCCATAGTCTTCAAACGAGTTATCAATTCGCTTTTTTCTATAACGCCCGGATCGGTCAAAAGCGAATAAAACCAGTAATTGCTGAAAGAATATTCAGGCTCCGTAATCAAAGAAAAACCGGAAAACTTCGAAAAAAGCTTTGAAAGAAGTTTTTGGTATAATTTGAAGTTTTTCCTTTTGATTTCGATATAGGATTCTAATTTTTCGAGCTGCGCGCAGCCGAGAGCCGCCTGGATATTGGTAAGCCTGTAATTGTAGCCGACGTTATCGTGAACGTAATTCAACGCGTCGTCTTTAGCCTGGGTCGAAAGGTATCTGGCGAAATCGGCGTCGGATTTTTTCTTGCAGGTAAGCATTCCGCCGCCGCCGGTAGTGATTATTTTATTTCCGTTGAACGAAAAGCAGCCGTAATCTCCAATAGTGCCGGTTTTCATACCTTTATAAGGGCCGGTTATATAATACGATCCCAGCGATTCGGTGGCGTCTTCTATTACCTTTAAGCCGTATTTTCGGGCTATTTCCATAATGGCCGGCATATCGGCCGGATTGCCGAAAATATGCACTGGTATTATCGCGCTGATTCGCCTTAAAGTTTTTTTATTGATTAATTTTTTATTTTTGTAAACGCAGTTTTTTTCTATAAAAGCGCTTAAAGATTCTGCGCTCATATTTAAATGATCGTCGCAATCCACGAATACCGGATGCGCGCCGGCGTATTTAATGGCATTAACCGGCGCTATAAAGGTTATCGACGGCGCGAACACTTCCTCACCGTTTTTAACGCCCGCGCAGATAAGCGCCAGATGCAGAGCCGCCGTTCCGTTAGACACCGCCACGCAGCTTTCGGCGCCAAGATATCCGGCCAGCAGCGATTCAAAGCGCTCCACATACTTTCCGGCTGAAGAAATCCATTCGGTTTCGATACATTCGCTTACATATTTCAACTCGTTGCCCTTGAGCGAAGGCACCGAAAGAGGTATAAATCTGGCAATATTCGATGTTTTGTTCATAAAATTAATAACTTTTCACTTTACACGTTGTAAATGTCCGCTTTATAATGATGCATATTGCTTTTAAACCATTCGATAGTTTCTTTGAGCCCTTCTTCGAAAGTATAAGGCGGAACATACCCCAGCAAATCAGAAGCTTTCCGGGTGTCTGCAAGAAGCCTTTCCACTTCGCTTTTTTCAGGCCTCAGCCTTTCGGATTCGCATATAACTTTAAATTTAGCGCCGGTAAACGTTTTAATTAAATCTACGGTTTCGCCTATGCTGTATTCCTTGCCTGAAGCTATATTTATTATCTCGCCTATGGTTTTATCGGATTGCGCTATCTTAACGAAACCTTCCACGGTGTTTTTAACGTAATTGAAGTCGCGCCTGGGCGATAGCGCGCCGAGCTTAACTTCTTTACGCCCGGCGAGCGCCTGTACGATAACGGTCGGAATAACCGCGCGCATAGATTGACGCGGGCCGAAAGTATTGAAAGGCCTTATGACGGCCAGAGGAATATTGAAGCTGTTATAAAAACTCATAGCGAGCATATCCGCTCCGATTTTAGAAGCGGAATAAGGCGACTGCGGCTGCAGCGGATGTTTTTCATCGATAGGAACATATATCGCGGTGCCGTAAACTTCGGAAGTGGAAGTGTGCACCACTTTCGACACGCCGAATTCCCTGACCGCCTGCATAACATTAAGAGTGCCGGTCACGTTGGTTTGTATATATGAATCGGGGGCCGCATAAGAAAAAGGTATCGCTATAAGAGCGGCAAGATGAAACACTACGTCCGAGCCTTTTACGATGCTTCTAACGAAATCAGGATCTCTGATGTCTCCGGAGACGACCTGAATATTTTTAAGCGTTTTTTTATCGAGGCTGTCGAGCCAGCCCCAGCTGTTAAAAGAGTTGTAATATGAAAGCGCCTTGACTTCCGCGCCCATCGCGCAGAGTTTTTCGGTAAGATGCGATCCTATAAAGCCGTCGGCGCCGGTGACCAGGACTTTTTTCCCTTTTAATTTCATAAACGTTCACTTCTTTTTATAGGGTATAATCTTAACGCAAAAACCGTTTTAAATCTATAACCCATCCGGTATTGTAAAGATTATACCGCAATTTCTACATTTAGTCAATAGTCCGCGCAGCCAATAAAGTATGTATATTAAAAACCCGTTAATACTGGAAACTGCTCGATATTATTTCGTTAACGCCGTCGTCTTTTTCGTCTCTGCGCGGCATATCGAAAGGAGTTATATGCGGGGTTATGAGCATTATCAATTCAGTATCTACACGGGTTTTAGACACGTGAGAAAACAGCCTTCCTAAACGAGGTATATCGCCTAACAGAGGGACTTTAATGGTTTCTGTGCGTTCGTCCTGCTTTATTATTCCTCCGAATACTGCGGTATTGTTATCTTTCAGTCTCACGATGGTATCGGTTTTACGCGTGCCGCGATGTATCTGGCCGTCATCGGTGACATCCAGAAGCGACGATACCTCTATATTTAAATCTATCGTAACTTCGGTATCCGAATGTATTTGCGGCTTGATGTTGAGTTTTATGCCGACATCTTCTTTTTTATAGCGTTTTACCGGCAGATAAGATATGTTGGATATGACGTTCTGCAGAGCGGTGTTATTCGCGGTGCCATTAGCGCCCGTTAGATAGCTTAACGGGTTGAAAACGCCGCCGCCCGAAGAATTATATCCGCCATAGCCGCCATTATTATAACCGTTATTATTGTAGCCATTATTGGTGCCGTTATTGTTATTATTGCTGCTTCCGCCGTAAATATTGTTGTTTGACGGAAAATAAGTAGCGCCGTTAGTAGCCATTACATAATCGTAGTACGGAACTGGAATTTCTTCACCTATCAAAGTGGAAGCCTGCTTATTATTCACGACGAGCAATCGGGGGCTGGCAAGAACTTTAGCCTTGTTATTATTCTCGAGAAATTCCATTGTGGCGTTGACGTTTTCCACTTTTAATTTTTTAGTGAGGTCCGCAAAACCTATCGCCGTGGCGGTTTTAATCCCAAGGCGCGAAAGGCCGTCACGCTGAACTTCGACAAGTTTCACCTCTATATCTACCTGCCTTACGCCGCGATCGATTTTTGTAATTAAATCTTCCAGCGTTTTTATGTTTTTTGGCGTATCATAAACCAGAAGGCTGTTCGTACGGCTGTCGATGCTGAAATTACTCGTGCTGAAAATATTTTTCAACTCACCGGATTTATTTATCAAAGTAATAATATCGTTAGGATCTGAATTTTTAAAGCTGAATATTTTTTTGACTTTCTTTTCGTATGTATCCTGGTTTTCTTTTTTCGTTATTACATAAGTGCCTTCGTCTATTTTTACGACTAAATAATCGTACATTTTAGCCAGCAGTTTCATCGCGTCGAGCAGCTTCATTTTATGAACGTAAAAGCTGACTTTCTGTTCGCCCGGAATGTCTTTATCGATAACGACGTTAATATTAGCCATCTCCGATATTGTTTCGGCGACTTCTCTAAACGTTAACTCTTTAAATTTGAGCTCGACTTCCATTTCTTCAGAATTGGTTCTGCTGATAATCGTAATGCAAGTCTCATCCACGGTATAATTAAATCCGTTAAATTTGAATATACCTTCGAGCAGTTCATATAAATTTCCCTGAACGTGAGCCGTTATTTTTCCCGACGCGGTATTTTTTATTACGACGTTCATTTTAGTTTTCGCGGCGAATTTTTTTACGACTTCCTCAACGGGCATATTATCAAAATGAAATTCATGCCTGACAGAGTCGTCGGTCAGCATGTCGTTATATTTTTTTACGGTTTCATTAGTAGGCAATTTCGGAGATCCGAGTTCCACGTTTCCGGCGCCGGACCTGATATTTTTGTAAAAAGTAAAAAAGATTTCGCTCGAATTTTTAAAAACTTTATAATCGACGGCCTGTGATAGAACGAAAACAGCCCGCGACACTTTAGGATTTTCCTTGATTTTAGATATCTGAATGACATTAATGCCGTATTTTTGAACTTCGACGACCGAAGCGAGCTTCTTAACATCTATATTCAAAAGATCGCATATGATTACACTGCCCTTCGCTTCGTTGCGCACGTCGATATCGCCAGATTGTAAAGGCGCATCGCTGACGAACGCCACTCTGAGTCCTTCGGGCGTTTCGTTTATGCTGATTTTAGAAATAGTATCGAACGAAAGCGCAAAGACGTTCGTAATAAGCAACGTTTGCTGCATAAAAACCGCAAGCATAAAAAATAAAAATAATAGAAGGCTTGCCCTCCCTCCCGAGCCGATCAACGAGATTCTTCCTTTGTTTTCCGTCATATTTACCTCGCTTTTATTATTAAAAATTAATTCTTTATAAAAACTATTTATATTAATAAATTTTTATGGGCTTACCAATAATATTAAGTTACACTCTTATCAATCTTGCCATCGACAGAACGGGCAGATAAGCGGCGAATAATATCGAGCCTACCACCAGCGCCAGAATCACTATAATAAACGGGCCCATCATTCTTAAAAAGGTATTTGTCGCATAGTCAAGTTCCTGTTCGTTAAAATAAACTATATTTTCGAGCATTTCATATAAATTATTCGATTTTTCGCCGACCCTCAGCATGCTTATAGTAAAAGTGGGAATATACTTACCTTTTTTAAACGCCTCATAAATAGATTGGCCGTTCTCGATGCGTTCGCATATGTGATTTAAATCGTCGGACAGTTCGACGTTATCGACTGTGTTACTCGCTTCGCGCATGGAATTTAAAAAAGTGTAACCCGAAAAAAACATCAAGCTCGTGCTTTTGACGAAGTTGGTTATATTGTACTGGATTATCAACGGGCTTACCATGGGCAGATTAAGCTTTACTCCGTCCATAAACCTTTTTCCGTATTTAGTCGCGACGAATTCGAGATATAATATTATAACCAGAAATACGGCGCCCAATATCAACCAGAAATTATCGCGGCTGAACTGGCCGAAACTTAAAAGTATCTGAGTCGGAATAGGAAGCTCCCCTTCGAGCGCTTTATATATTTCTTCGAACCTCGGTATCAAAAGCGTAACGACATAAGTTACCAGAACGAAGATAAAAAAAAGCAGGAACGCCGGGTATGTGAGCGCGTCGCGAAGTTTACGCCTGAATTCTATTGTTTTTTCAAGATAGTTCGTTATTCTTGAAAAGCTTTCAAACAACTGTCCGGACATTTCTCCCACTTTGATCAAATCTATAAATAATTTAGGTATATATTTTTTATGCTCGTCGAACGCCATATAAAGCGACATGCCGCCTTCCACCTGGCTTTTGACCTTAAGTATCAAATTTTTAAGAGCGCGGCTCCTGGCTTCGCCATGTAATATTTCAAGGCATTCGAGCACCGGCAGGCCGCCTTTTATCAGAACCGAGAAATATCTGGAAAATTTTGCCAGTTCATGAAGGCTTATGCTGGTGATATATTCAGAACCGCTGGCATAAACGGCTTCGGATTGAACGTCGATCGACACGACTTCAAATCCCTTGCGCGCCAATTCCGTGGTCGCGGCGGCTTTGCTGGCCGAATATATAACGTCTTCAACTATTTTTCCGCGCTCGTCGCGCGCCTTATATTGATAAACGGGCATAGTTTTCCTTTTTACTTAACGCTCTGGTATTCGTCCGCAAGTTCCACCGTTGCCGTTATCGACTCCTGGTTAACCGACAGCGCTTTTTCGATGCGTTGATAGCCTTTCTGCTCCACGATTAAATTATAATAATCATAAGCTACGTCTTTAATAGTGAACGAGCCGTACTGATCGCTCACCACGATTTTATTGCCGACCTGGATTTTAGCGCCGTGTATGGGCCTGCCGGTCTCTTTTTCAACGACTGTTCCGCTTATGACTCCGAAACGCTCATCCATGCTAAGCGCCACGTCGTTTAAATTGCTGACTTTTACAAGGTTCAAATTGCCTTTATAAACGCCGTAACTGCCTGCGATTATAGTTATATCGGCATGCCCCATCGCCAGCCCTTCGACCATATAAAAGCCTTCGGGATTGGTCTGCACGCTTTTATTGGCGACTATGACGGTAGCGTTATTTACCGGATTTTTCGTCCTGGCGTCGCGCACATGGCCGGAAACGCTGGCATAGCGCTGGCTGAATTTGGAATATTCAACTATTTTTCCCTTATCGTAACCAGTATAAGCCATCGAATTTTCAGGCAGCGGCATCAGAAGTATTTTCAATTTGTTTTTGCCTGTAGTTATTTTGATATTGCTTTCATAAGCGTTATAATTAGGCGAGTCTGCCTTTATCATGCACTGCGCTTTTTTAACCGGGGCCGATATAAATTCGCCGGCCGCGTCGGAAAAATATACGTCTCCGTCGATATCGATTTTAGCGCGGGAAATGGGAACTCCGCTCGCCATATCTATAACTTTTCCGGCTATATAATTCGCGCCCTTGTAATCGGCGGCAGCGACTTTCTCGCTTACCGAACCGCGCCTGTAATTTTGCCTGCGCTCTTTGCTTTTTTGCACCAGGTCTTCATAGCTATTTTTAACGGCAAGCCCGCCTCGGTCTTCGGTTATCAAACCAGCCTGGGAAGGGGAGCTCTGCGCTTTAAGTTTTACGTTGAAAGAATTCGAACCTTTCGTCACTTTAATAGATTCGCTATAAGTTTCATAGCCCGGCTTTTTAATCTCTACAATGATTCTGCCCGGCATCAGGCCGGATATGCTGTATCTGCCATTTTCATCGCTTTTAACGGCCTTTTCACCCGCGCTTACGGCCGCGCCGCTCACAGATTCCGCTGATGCGCCGTCGGTTATAACGCCTTCGAGCGTTACGCTCCCCGGCATTTTACATTCCGCGCTTGAACCCGGGAATGTAACCGCCAGAACGACTAAAATCATTATTGCTACAGATTTGAATAAATTAAGCATGGGACTCAAATTTTTCATGTTCAATCCTCTTACTTTATAAATTAAAATAAATACACTTCTATTATCATTCACATTTATCGGTTTTTATTTGATTATATTTACAGATTTCTAAAAAACTTAAAAATCACGCTTGACAAAATAAAAGACATGATGTTAAACTTAATACAGGAATTTACTTTTATCTGCACATTAGTCTTATCAAGGAAGAATATTTTTATCATGATGATGCCGGCCCATATTTCGGGACGGTTTTTTATTTATCGGACTACAATTAAATAATTAATTTTATCTAACTTAGAAACCCTAACTAAATTAAAAGAGGTGGTTATATGTTAAAGTTGTTTTCCTTATCCCTGAAATGCACGTTAATTTTATCGGCGCTGTCTTTATTTTCCGGCTCCGATATTTCCATATCGCTTATAATAGCGCAGGCGCTCGCTATTTTATCGCTCGACTTCCTTTCGCGCAACGATGAAACTGGCACTCTCATAGTCGATAACATTCAAAAACATATCGGCATGAGAAAGTACGGCGAACGCGCCGCTAATTTATCAATGCTGGTCTTCACGCTCGCCGTCGGATCGGTAATGTTTCTGGTGCTGCCGTCATTTTCTTCGGAAAGCATAGTCATTCCAGATTTAACCGGAATCAAACCTTTCAGCGCCGAAGCTAATTACATGTCGCTCGAAGGATATGTAGCTTCTTACTGCCTCGCTCACGGCCGCTCGATTTCACGAGGCGAAGCGAGAAAACTCGTTAAAGAAGCGTTGAAAAAAGGATGCGCGGCCGTCGAAGTTCCGTGCGCATCTGTAACTAAAACAAATAAGAGCAGGCGCTGCCCCGAAGTTAAAACAACCTGCGCTTCCGTGCAACCATGCGCATGCGGACACCGGCACGGCCAGATAGTCGAATGCGCTGCTAAATGCGCTGAAAATTCGGCTTGCGCCCAGCCCCTTACGATCGAAAGATACGACAATATGCTCAAAGACTATCGCAGCCGTTCGCTCGCCACTACAAGCTCGCGCCCCGGCAGAGTGCAGTACAGCCGCGGCCGCGTAGCGGTCCTGCCGTTTAACGATAACTCCAACAACGCGGAAGCCGCCGATAAAGTTTATAAAGCCGTAGTCGATGAATTCCGTCACAAAGGTTACTCCGTAGTAGACACTTCCCGCGTTACCAATCTTATTTCGAACGCGCAGGGCATTTCGGAAAACGACATGGCAAGGTTATCGCAGTGCCTTGAAGCCGACATGATAGTAACCGGAGATATCAACCGTTACAGCCGTTACAAAAAAGTCCGGCTCGCCGGCCTTCTTCTTGGCGGAATCATTTCAGGCGTCCATAATTACGGCGACGTAGATTTGAGCACAAAAGTTTTTAAAGCTTCCGAATGCGCTTATATATATGAAAACAGAATTAAAGAGCACAGAAAAAACCAGGCTTTCGGAATGTTTTACGGAACTCGTTCTATAATGAACTATTCTCTCGCTAAAGCTGTTGAAAATTTATACAAAAAATTTTAAATAAGCCTTATACAGATAAAAATCCGGGACCTGCCAGCGGCGGCCCCGGATTTTTTATTTAACTTCCGAAAGATAGTTATTGAATAATCTTGAGATTAATGATAAAATTACTTGGATAAAGTCGAAGAATGCTTTGAAGAAGACGCTATTTTATTGATAATTTCTTCAAACTTATCGAACTCGAAAGGCTTTTTTAAATAAGCGTCGATTTTTACGGACGGCTCACCTGTTCCGGCCACATTATTCCAGCCGCTCATAATAACCACCAATGCGTCTGGGTTTGTTTTTTTAAGCGTTTCGGCAAGCAGCATGCCGCTGCCGCCCGGTAGAGTGATATCCGTAATAAGAACGTCGATTTTTTGATTGTTGATAACAGCCAGAGCTTCTTCGAAACTTTTAGAAGTTGTCTTAGAAAAGAGATGAGCATTTTCTACAACATCGAGAAAATCGCTCATCATCAGGACAATGTCTTCGTCATCATCGACTACAAGCAAATTGATTTTTTTATCACTCATAGGCGCACACTCCTTACTTCTATTTTAACATATTTTAGATTTTATGCAAGTGAAAAAAATAAATAATTTAATAATTTCCTTTGTCCCCGCCTATCTTCTCGCAGAAGTTTCGGACGAAATGGAATCCTGCCGTGATTTTTTTGACTTCATAATGCAAACAAAGGCCTATTATGAGCTTGAAAACTCGGGCGAGCAATTTTTACAATGCGCTAACATTAACCCGATGGTAAAAATTCTGGCGGGATATTTATCGACGCTAAGCAAAGAAAGCGTTTCATATAAAAATTCCATAAAATTAATGTATTCGCCCAAATTCACGCCTCGCGACATGCTCGCATGCCTGGAAAATTTCATCGGATTCAATAACGGCCTGCATTTCAAGCAAATTAACTATAAAACAGAAGGCGGTGAAAAAAAAATCGCCGCTAACGCCGTCGAAAGAGCGCGTCCCGAATACATGGACGCATTTGAAAGAGATTCGTTGACAGGCCATAACTATCTTATCAATAACTATAAAAAAGTTTTATGCCGGCCGGACGAAGTTCAACAAAAATCGGCCGGCATGTTTAATCATAAATATATCATACTAATTGGATCTACCGCTCCCTTGTTTTCGGATTTATTCGAATATTTAAACGCTCTGAACGTTAAAGTAATATATTTCGAGTACATAGACGCCTTAATTAAGTCCGAAAATAAAAATTTATTTTCGCCGGAACTTATCCTCAACATAACCGTACGGCTCGACAATATAAAAAAAATAATCGATTCATATAAAAAGAACTGCCCGCAAATAAATATCGGGGTCATGCATATATTTCCCAAATTTTCTCATTATGAAATCGAAGACCATTTTTTCAGCAAAAATATAGGAGAAAAATACTTGCCGCTAGAATACGCCGGAGGCGAAAAACTTAGCGAACGCGATAAAATAAGGCTCGAAGCGTTTATAAAAATTATTAATTAAAATATAACCCCTTTTCTTGACAAGACCGATTATTTTTAATATAATTGATTTGACAATCGCAAGAAAAGCGTTTAATTTTATATATATACAGCGATAATATTGATTCAAAACACTTTATGCACTATTTCTTTGATTTGTATTTATGAAAGGCGGAGGTGATAACGCAAGAACAATTATCTTCGAATTAGCGAGGTAATTTTAACGTTTAATCAAGTTTATTAAGGAAAGGTGATTTGTATGAAACGAATGATGCTTAAAAAGATATTTATTGTGTACCTTATAGCGACTTTCGTCATGGGCATTTTCGCCCCGATGATGACGCCCGCTTACGCTTTCAGCTCGTCGAGCTCTTCCTCTTCAGACTGGCTCGTAAGCTCGCCTAAGGGCCAGGTTACCACCAGCGGTACCGGTTCTTTCGAAACATGGGCCGACGGAAAGCAATACTGGGTAGTACGCGACACTAAGGGCCACTTTGTAACATGGGGAAAAGCCGTTACGGAAACCTGGTCGGACGGACGCGCGCGCGTTGTCGTACGCGACTCTAACGGCCTTTTCAAAACATGGAAATTCGCCGATAACTCCCCTATCCCGGCAACGAACACGGTCAGCAACGCCACTAATTCAACCAGCGTAAACGCGCCGGTATCCACGACCACTTCGTCAAATACCAGCACCGCTACCGCTAAAACAACGACCGTTAACGCTCCTAAAACTACGACCACCACTTCTACGTCTACCGCTAACAGCAATAACGCTCTCACTACGACTTCAAACACTACTTCTACTTCCAGAATAGCCGATTCCGGTAACGTTACCTCCACCACCACAAGAATCAGCGACACCGGCAACGTAGCTACTTCCACCACAAATGCAAAATTCACCGATTCAAGAAATCTTTCTACTTCAACTACCACGACCAATTCAACCCGAATAGCCGATTCCGGTAATTTTACCGACAGCTCTTCGGCATCGACGGTTTCACGTTCGGCCAACACTTCCACGAGAATAGCCGATTCGGCAAATACGACCACGACTACCACCACTACGAACAACGTTAATTCGGGCAACAAAACGGTTATTATAAACAAAAACACCTATATCATAAATAACGGTCCCGGCGGCACGCCCCAGAACGTAGCAGGCGCTCCCGGAGCTCCCGCGGCTTCAACGCCGGCTGCTTCCACGCCCGCTTCAACCACTCCTTCGGCTCCCGCATCGCCTTCCGCTCCCGTGAGCGGCGGCTCGGTCGACGTACCCGCGGCCCCTTCAACACCGGTCGCTTCTACGCCTTCCGCTCCTTCTACCCCCGCGGCTTCAACGCCTTCTACCCCTGCTTCCACATCGGGCATGGGCGACGTTGACGGCGTTCCTGTTACACCGGCGGCTCCTTCAACCGGAAGCGCTTCGGCTACTCCTTCAACTCCCGCAACCGGCGACATTGACGGCGTTCCCGCTACTCCCTCAGCCGGCAGCTCTTCATCAGGCAGCACTGCAACCACAGGCGATATAGACGGCGTTCCCGCAGCGGGCACAGGCTCGGCAGGAAGCACCGCTTCAGCCACTCCTTCTACTCCTGCAACCGGCGACGTTGACGGCGTTCCTGCGGCTCCCGCATCAGGCAGCACCGCCTCCACAGGCGATGTCGACGGCGCTCCCGCGGCAGGCACAGGCGATGTTGACGGCGCTCCTACTTCAAACAGCACGGCTTCCACTACAGATCCTGACGGCGCTCCCGCCGCTCCCGCATCAGGCGACCCTGACGGCGGCACTCCCGCCGCAAGCTCCGATCCTGACGGCGCTCCCGCAAATTCAGATCCCGACGGCGCAGCTGCCGGTTCCGCAAGCGCTTCTACGGGCGACCCTGACGGCGCATCGGCTCCCGCACCCGACGCTAAAAAGAACGCATGGGAAAAAGGGTTCAAATGGGGCAAAGAAACTTCGATCGCAGCTGGCCAGGCCGGCAAAGAAGCTTTAAAACAGTCATTCTCGGTAAAAAGCATAGGCTTATCGGCCGGTCTTACCGTTGGCTTCAAACTTTTCGAACAGGCGAAAAACGGTGAAAAATTAAATATAGGTAAAGCGGTCGGTTATCTCGCATCGGGCGAATTCGTAGGCTCGTTCGTAGGTTCAGGCCTCGGCTCGGCTGCCGGCGCGGTAGTCGGCACGTTCGCTTCCACGATCCCTGTAGTAGGCCCCGTATTAGGCGCTTTCATGCCCGCGATATTCTCGATGGCCGGCGGCGCGATAGGCGGCAGCATGGGTAACGACCTGGCAGCAGGCCAGAAACCTTCGTTCAAAAAAGCATGGGCTTCAATCGATAAAGCCGACCTCGCAGGCCGCGCTATCGGTTCGACCATAGGCGCCACGCTCGGTTCTCTGCTCCTGCCCGGTATCGGCTCGATGATAGGCGGTATCATAGGTAACTTCATAGGCGGAAAAGTAGTAGAATTAATCCGCGGCAAAAAAGGCAACGAAGTTAAAAATATCAGATACGGCGTCGGCCCCGGCGGCGTAATGTTAAACGTAGGCCCCGGCGGCAATCAGGCTGCGCAGCCCGGCGAAAATCCGTTTATAAATAAAAACGACGGCGGCACTTCGGGCGGTTTCATACCCGACAAAAACGCCGTTCAGCCAGGCGGCACCGATGCTAAAGCTCTCAAAGACAGAATGATCGCAGCTTATCAGAGATACGCTCAGCTCCTCTCCGAAGGCAAAGGCGAAACCGCTGAAGGCCAGCAGGCATTACAGGAATACAAACAGGCTTTCAACGCTTACGAAGAATATATGTCAAAAACGCAGGCCCCGGCTGCCGATAAATCCGAAGCCGGCAAAGCTAAATAATAATCCTTAAAGCATAAATCAATACGGCCAAAGAACGGCAGGCAAGCATATATATGCAAAACCTGCCGCTCTTTTTTTTCTTTACTTAAAAATAATAATTTGTTATAATTTTTACAGCGTCTCGATCCGATCCGTCTTCGCCGCATAAAAGCACCCGGAAAAAGGCGCAATAACGACTCACTAAAGAGGTGCATATTTAATGATAAAAAAAGCCGTATTACCGGCGGCCGGGCTGGGAACGAGATTTCTTCCGGCCACCAAAGCCCAGCCCAAAGAAATGCTTCCGATCGTCGACAAACCCACCATACAGTACGTAATCGAAGAAGCCGTCAAATCAGGCATAGAGGAAATACTCATCGTCACCGGTCGAGGAAAAAGAGCCATAGAAGACCATTTCGACAAATCGTTCGAGCTCGAATATTACCTGTCTCAAAAAAATATGACGCGGGAACTCGAAGAATTAAAAGACATCTCTTCCATGGTCAATATTCATTATGTGCGCCAGAAAGAGCCGAAAGGCCTCGGGCACGCCATACTATGCGCCAAAGCTTTCGTCGGCAACGAGCCTTTCGCTGTAATGCTCGGAGACGATATAATCGAATCCGAAGAGCCTTGCTTAAAGCAGCTGATCAACGTGCACAATAAGTTCAGATCGTCCGTCATCGCTTTGCTGAAAGTGCCGATGCAAAATATAAGCTCCTACGGCTGCGTGAAACCTAAAACTATTGAAGAGGCTATTTATCTTATCGAGGAACTTGTAGAAAAACCCGAAGTCGAAAAAGCGCCCTCTGATTTAGCCATTATCGGCCGCTACATAATAACTCCGGAAATTTTCGAAATACTCGAAAGCACCACTCCCGGAAAAGGCGGCGAAATTCAACTTACGGACGCGCTGGCCAAATTAAATAAAAGGCAGGCCATTTACGGCTGCCAGTTTGCCGGAAGACGCTACGACGTCGGCGACAGGCTGGGTTACCTCAAAGCCATAGTAGAAATGGCATTAATGCGCGACGATTTAAAAAACGGATTCGGGGAATATCTAAAAAACGAAATATTGCCGTTAATATAAAAAAGATTTTTAATCGCGGAGGCTTGTTTATGAGTGAAACTAATTCGATGATCATCAAGTACTGGGGCGTCAGAGGCAGCATACCATCCCCCGTCACAAGCGAACAAATAAGAGAAAAAGAGGCCGCTCTAATCAAAAAAATAATCGCCGACGGCGGAATAGAAAAACTATTCGGCGCAAGGCCCGACGACGGCAAGATAGACGAGTATTTAAACTCTCTCCCGCTTTCGCTTTCGGGCACCTACGGCGGCGACACCACATGCTTTGAAATACAGGTTAAAAATGCGCCCCTTATTATGATAGACGCCGGAACCGGGGCCAGAAACCTCGGCAAAGTTCTTTTAGGAAGGCTTTTTTCAGCCAAAAATCTCAACCCGCTCAACACGATCGAAAAGTTCAATAAAGACGTCTATTTATTTTTTACCCATTATCACTGGGACCATCTTCAGGGTTTCCCGTTTTTCGCCCCCGGCTTTCTTCCCGGCAATTTAAGGGTGAATATAAATTTTTACGGCAAGAGCAACACGCGCCAGCGCCTTTCGGAAGTTCTCGCCGGCCAGCAGGAATATCCCAACTTTCCCGTAGTGTGGGAAGATATGCCGTGCAGTAAAAACTGCACCGAACTCGGCCGCCTCGAACCCAACTCCATACAGGTCGGCGAAGCGCGCGTCACATACCAGGAATTAACCCATCCCGATTCAGTATTCGCCTATAAAGTCGAAGCGGGCGGCAAAAAATTCGTATGCGCAACCGATACGGAACACAAAGACACGCCCGACCCTCGCCTGGTCAACCTTTCCAAAGACGCCGACATACTCTATTACGACTGCCAGTACACTCCGCAGGAATACGTGGGCACGCCCGGCACGCTCACCGGCGCGCTGACTAAATTCGATTGGGGCCACAGCACCTACGAATGGGCGATTAAAAACGCCCTGGCGGCGAACGTAAAAACCGTGGTTCTCGGCCACCACGAACCTATGCGCAACGATTTTCAGCTCGAAGAGCTTCTGGAACGCGCGCTTAAATATCGCGACGAACAGCTGAAGCTTGCGGCCAGCGAAGGAAAAAAACTCAACGTTATAATGGGATACCAGGGCTTAATTCAGACTCTTTAAAATTAAAAAGGGCCGCCCGGTAAAATAAAACCGGACGGCCCCTATAATTTTTATTTTATTATTTCGCCCCGACGAATACTACCCTTATTCTAAGCTCGTAATCGCCCGCCGTTGTCCTCGCCAGCTCGTCCACTACGATCTGCAGGCAATGCTGTTCGGCTTCCATCGAAGTAAGGAACGTAACGATCTGATCGAATTTTTTTACGACAGTATTATAAGAATATTCGAATATAACCCTGTCGCGTTTGGGGACTACGACCATGCCTCCGCTGCTCATGGGAACGTTGCCTATTATCATGTAAAGATTTTTACGGGTGACGTCGCCGAGAAGTTTTTTGGTGGTTTTATAAAGCTTCATCCTTTTAAAATAGCTCGTCGTGCCATGGCCGAAAAGGCAACGTATTTTAAACGAAACGCCGTTGACTATCGGCTCGGTTTTAACTTCGATAACCGCTTTGTGCCGCTGAACGCGCGCGACAAATTCCTGATCGTTAGCCACGCTTCCGCCCGTTAAAATTTCGCCTTCGATCTCGTGCATCAGCGAAGCGTTGTTAGATCCGACGGAAGTAACCGCCGACGTCTTTTTTAACGTAACGCGGCTGGACATTATCGCATCGAAAAAGCTTTTATAAAAATTAGCGAACGCTGTGCATTTTTTCTCGGCGTCGTAATATACGCCGCTGCCCCTGGATATCGTCAGCGCCTTTAATATATCTTCGTTATCGGTGGCCTCGGCCGGAGCCTCCGCGTAAAGCCCCTTACCCCATTTTAAAATCATGGGGATCGATTTGGAAAAATAAGCCGTCATTATAGTCATTACTATTAAAAGAACTATGAACATTTCTATAGTCTTTCTGGAAATAGGAAGCGAATCGGCTATACTCCAGAAATCTTTTTCCATAAATTGCCTGAAATTAAACAGGAACATAGACAGCGCTTTTTTTTCCGAAACCGGCAGCAAAAGATATGCGAGTATTATGGACAACGCGATAATAGCCACGGGAAAAAGAAGCATAGGGTTGAATATGGCGGCGACCAGAAGCACCATGTCAAGCAGCATAAGCATTACGGCAAACGCATAGCCCAGAAGCCTTATGGTGTACATGGTGTCTTTTACGACCAGCGGCCTGCCGGCTTCGTCTATACCCATAGCCGCGCGGGCTTCGGGAGTCATTTCCTTTATTTTATCGTAGCGGTCGAGGCCCTGGGCGGCGATTTCCAGCTCGCGGGTGAAATCAAAATAAGTAGGCTGAGCGAGGGTTTTAATAAAACCTTTATATTCTATCTTCAGGTATCCATTTTCCTGGAGCATTACAAACCCTGTCTGGGCCATACTTTTAGGCGATATAACACCGGGCTTGCTGCGTTCGACTTTTTCAGGAGTGACCACCTGGCCTACGGTGCGCATAAAGCTTATCAGAGCCTGGAATTCCTGACGAGTAAATTTATATTCGGTGCCGAACTGAAGATAAATTTCGTCGTTGTTTTTATAATCAAGAAATATATTAAGTTTTATGCTGTCGTTAAAACCAATCAATAAAGCCTTTTCGTCCATAACGTAAGTTATGATAACATAATTATCGGATAAAATCAATTGTAAAAATTCAAATAGCATTTTTAAAATTATTATGATAGAATAGCTTATCATAATAAAATGTTTTCAAGATAAAAGGAGTGAACGGCCGTCAGATCGATCGGCCAATAATGAATAAAACCAATAAAAAAAGCCTTCGGCAAAAAGAAATTAAATCTAATAATAATGGATTCAGGGATGAAACGGCCGTCAAGTTCGGCACCGACGGGTTCAGAGGCATTATTTCAAAAGATTTTACTTACCGGACCTTAAAAATAGTAGCTTTAGCGATATGCGATTATATTCATTCAAAAAAGCTGGATTTAAAAACGGCGGTTTTTTACGACAGACGCTTTATGTCCGATATCTTCGCGGGCCAGATGGCTAAAATTTTCGCTGAAAACTCCATTTCAGTCGATATTTCCAGCGCACCCGTTCCGACGCCGGCCCTTTCGTATTACGTTAAAAGCTCCGCTATATCCCTCGGCGTCATGATAACCGCTTCGCACAATCCTTATGAATATAACGGAATAAAAATAAAAACTTCAGACGGAACTTCCGCTTCTCCTGAAATAGTCCTGGAAGTACAGAAAAGAATAGATTCAATAATAGCGGACGGATTCGACGAACAAATATTTAAAAAGAAATACGGCGTTAAAAAACCCGGAATTATAAAAAGCATAGACGCCACCGATGCATACCTGGCAAATATCGCGGCGGCGCTGGATATTAAATTATTAAAAAAATTAAAGGGCCGCTTCCTGATCAATCCGATGCACGGTTCGCAGGCCGGATTATTCAAGCGTTTCAAAGATAAATTCAAGCTGGCGGCCGAATGCTGCGAAATATTCAGCGGGCACAATCCTTTATTCCCCGGGTTCAATCCCGAGCCCATAGCGCCGAATCTCGTTCAAATGTCTGAATATATGAAAAAAAAAGGCGCGGCCGAAAAATATGACGCCGGGTTCTGCTTCGACGGCGACGGCGACAGAATCGGCGCAATGACATCCGACGGCATTTTCGTATCGCCTCAGCTTATATTCGCGCTGCTTTTAAACCATCTCGCCAAAAATAAAAAAAGGCGCGGCGGCGTGGCAAAAACCGTTTCGGTTACCGCGCTAGTTTCCGCGATAGCCGCAAAGCACGGCATAGAAGTGTTTGAAACGCCTATCGGCTTTAAATATATAGCCGGGCTTATAACCGATAAATCTAAAAAAATAATGATAGGCGGCGAAGAAAGCGGCGGCATCGGCCTGGATACATATCTTCCGGAACGCGACGGGCTTTTTCTGGCGCTAAGCCTTCTCGAAGTAATCGCTTTCGAAAAGAAACCTCTCCACCGGCTTATCGAAGACCTTTTCAAAGATTACGGCCGTTTCATATACGACAGGATCGATTTTAAATTCGACGATTTCAAATTCAACGAAATAAAAGAAAAACTCGAAAAGAAAAGGCTCGCTGAAATATGCGGCTTCAAGGTTGAAAATTTCAGCAAAACCGATGGCCATAAATATTTTTTAAGCGACGGCTCCTGGATACTTTTCAGATTTTCAGGCACGGAACCGGTATTGAGGATTTACGCCGAAGCCCCGGTAAAAGTCAAGAAAGACGAAAATAAAGTGAAAGAGCTTTTAAAATTCGCCCGCGATTACTTCCAAATTTAAAAGCGGCGTTATATAGTTAATCTTAAAATATACAAATAAAAGGAGTTTTTAAATGAATTCAAAATTATTTAAACTCGCGTTTTTAACGGCGTTAATTTCCGCCGCGGCAATAGCCGCGCTTTTTATCCCATTAAATTCCTCGCTTGCCGCGGGCGCCTTTAACCCGAAGCCCCTGTTCGAAGTCGGAGTAGGAGACAAATCGCCTGAAATGCTCGGAGAATCGACCGACGAATCTAAGATTTTAAATTACGATAAATTTTACTATCCAGCCGCCATGGCGGTTTCTGAACAGGAAAACAGAATATTCGTACTCGATTCGATTAAAAACAGAATATGCGCCTATACTTTATCCGGAAGCCTGGCATACGAAATCAAACTCCCCTTCGAGCACCACGCCATAGATATGACGTATTTTAAAAATTTCAAAAGATTTTTCATAGTATTCCAGCAGGCCGCTTCGATCGGAGTCGTCGATATCGCCGAAAACGGCGGCAAAGCCGCAATATCCGCAAGCAAACTGCTGGGCCTTGACGCCGCGCTCGGAGCGGATAAAACGCAGCCGGTCAATATACAGAACGTCTGGCCTTGCGGCGCATCTTCGTCCGAAAAAAATACGCTTTTACTGACGGCTTTTTTCTGCGATTACAAAAATATACTGGTTAATTATGAAAACGGCTCGCTCACAAAGGCAAAAACCGATTTTAAAATAAAAGATTACGCGGTCGCTTCGTCCGCCGGCCCTTACATAATGGCCCTGGACGCCGGAACCGCCGAAAGCCGCCTCGTGCGCGAAAATATCGCAGACGGCGACACCGACTGGCACGTCCTTTTAAAAGATCTTACGCTCGCCAAACCCGGCTTTAACTGCCGCAATATCAGAATTATAGGAAACGACGGCGCCGGCTGCTCTTATGTGGAAGCGCACTACGGATTCGGCGAAGATAAAATCGAAAAAACCTTCGTTTATAAATTCACAAAAAACGGGCGTTTCGGCGGAAGAACCGAAATCTTTCAATCTCCGGAAATGCTGACGAACCGTTTTGTAGCCGTGGACGCCGGCGGCGCCATATTTTATATGAAGAAAGATGAAAAAAATAATAAAATACAGTTCTATAAATTCACGATCGACGAATTAAATTAATTTAAAAACTATTGTCAAACGGCAATTTTAATGGTTAGCAGGAGCGAACGAAAAAAACATTAAAAAATTAATGATGTGTCCTTGACAGGTCTAAAGTTATTTTGTATAATTAAAGTAACTTGACAAACACATACTGACTCTAAATCAAGCGACTCAAGCGTGTATTTGAAAAAACGGCAGAGGAGATGATTAAAGCGGAAAGCAAACCGTGCCAGAGGCTAAACTCAAAAAAATTTTAAAGGAGGAATTCTTATGTTTAGCATAACTTCAAAAAGATTATCAGTTCAGATTTTATCAGTTGTTTTATTGGTGACTTTCTCATTCACAAGTTTATTTTTAGGCGAAGCGCAAGCTAACGTTAAACACCTGCTCGTCGGCGGTCTCGTTGGCGCAGGCGCAGTAATTGCATGGCCCACCATTTCCGCGGCTCTCGGCTGCGCAGCTGGCGCGGTTGGTTCAGTAGCTGCCGGTATCGGTAGCGCGGTCGTAGGCGGCGTAGCCGCTGCCGGAGCCGCTGTCGCTACAGGCGGAGCCGCTGTCGGCGGAGCTATCGCCGGCGTAGGCGTTGCAGCTGGTTCAGCCGTTACCGCAGGTTTCGGCGCTATAGGCGGAGCGGTTGCCGCTATCACGGCTTCCCCGTTATTCGTTCCCGCTCTTTTAATCGCTGGCGCGGTTATCATCGGCTACATAATCTACAAGAAAAAATTCGCTGGCACGAAACTTTCAAAGAATATCAATCCGTTCGCAACCGGCGTTACTTCAACAAGCGCTCCTACAGTAGCTGCTAACACGGGCACCGTAGCTCCTACCGCACCGAATCCTTCGATCCCGACCTCTATCAATCCTAATATGGGTTCTGGCGCTCAGGTCGCAAGCGGCTCGGCTCCTACCAACAACTCTACTCCTACAAGCCTCAGCTTAAACGAAGGCGCTTCCGCTGAAAGAAAACCGAACGTCGGCGCCGTAGCTGAAAACGTAACCGCCGCTCCGGAAAGCACCGGCAACAACACAGTAGCTGCCGCTCATGAAAAATACGTAAACGCTTACAAAAACTACATCAACCTTCTTTCCGGCGGAAAAGCATCCGACGCTCCTGAAGTTCAGAAAGCATTAGGCGAATACAAAGCCGCTTTCGACGAATACCAGAAACTTACAAAAGCCGCTGCAGGCCAGACTAACTAATATAAAGCAATAAGCTTAAAATAAAAAAGTCTAAATAAATTATCGGGAGGTTCATATGAGCCTCCCGATTTTTAATGGAACGCTGTAATATATTTTTATTTTTTTTAAAATTTAAGCCCCAAAATCCAAATTTTATAGTATAATATTATTACAAGTTTAAATTTAGCATATTTTATTAAAAATCATTCTTGTTAATAATAACATTTATTTAATTATATAAGGGGTGATCTCTAATGATAGAAATGACTTTAATGAGAAAAAACAGATTGAATAACCTGATATTAGTCGCGTGCATGATTTCTTTCGCTTTTGTGGCGCTGTTTTATGAAACTGCGAACGCTTCCGCTAAACACCTTATAGTAGGCGGACTCGTCGGCGCGGGCGCGGTGCTCGCATGGCCCACCATAGTCGGCGGCGTTACAGCCCTGGCAAGCGGAGCGGTTGCGGTAGGAGGCGCCGTTACGGGTGCCGTCGCGGTCGGCGGAGCGGCCGTTGGCGGAGCAGTCGCCGGAGTAGGGACCGCCATAGGCGGAGCCGTCACCGCAGGTTTCGGCGCAGTAGGCGGAGCGGTTGCCGCTATCACCGCTTCCCCGTTATTCGTTCCCGCTCTTTTAATCGCAGGCGCGGTCGTCGCCGGAGTATTCATTTACAAACACTTCAAAGATAAAAAAGCGAAAGAGGCCGTTTCGCCTTTCGGACCTACGGTTACAAAAAGCAGCGGCAGAATAACCGAGCCGGCCGCCGCGTCCGATAAAAATGCCGCAGAACCTTCGCCCGCGGCTAACCCCGCCCTGCCAGACAAAAACCAGACAGCCGCTAATAAAAACGTTTCAGGGGCCGCCGAACAGGCAAAACCTCAGCAAACATACAAAGACGACTCTTCCAAAGCGATCAAAGACAGATACACCGCGGCTTATCAAAATTACGTCAGAATTTTAGAAAGCGATTCCTCAAACGGAACCTCGCCCGAATTAATGCAGGCTTTCCAGCAGCTCAAAAACGCCCAGACGGAGTATCGCGATTATCTGGACGCGCATCCCGAGGCTTCTAAATAAATTCTAAGGTCAACGGACGATTAATACCGCAAAAATAAAAGTTCTATAAATATGAATAAAATCCCTGCTTCTCAATGAGGCCGGGATTTTATTATTTAATTTCATAATTCAATTAAAATAAATTATAACAGGCTTATTTCTTTTTAACGATATTCGCCAGTTTAGCCAGCAATATCTGCTCGTCGATAGGCTTGGGAATGTAATCGTCGATGCCTGCGCTGATAAATTTGTCGCGGTCTTCTTTCATTACATAGGCCGTCATGGCGATTATCGGAATACGCCGGCGCCCGGACGCGGATTCTTTTTCGCGTATGGTTCGCGTCGCTTCAAAACCGTCCATATCAGGCATCTGGCCGTCCATAAATATCACGTCGAAGCTGCCCGTAAAATATTTTTCAATTGCCTGCGAACCGTTTTGGGCCACTTCGACCGCCCATCCGTTTTGCTCCGCGAGCGTCATTATCAGAAGCTGGCTTATACGATCGTCTTCGGCCAGAAGAATTTTCAGGCCGCTGATGCCTTCGGAATTTTTATGCTGGTTCTCCTTCGAAAAAATTACGGCTTCATTTACGATAATTTCAAACGGAATTTCTATAGTGAATGTGCTTCCGATTCCGGCTTTACTTTCTACTTTTATATCGCCGTCCATCATTTTTACCAGGCTTTTGACTATCGCCAGGCCCAGACCTGCGCCGCTATGCCTTCTGTTATATGATTCCTCGAGCTGATGGAACATTTCGAATATTTCGTCTATTTTTTCTTCGGGTATGCCTATCCCGGTGTCCGAAACCGATATCCTTATCTTCACTGTTTTTTCGTTTTTTTCAATTTCTTCGGCCGTTACGCTGACGACGCCTGACGCCGTAAATTTAACGGCGTTGGCGAGAAGATTGGTTAAAATCTGATTAAGCCTGACGCCGTCGCCCGTTACGTTATAATTAAATTCGTTTAAAAACGAGTATTTTATGCTCAGGTCTTTTCCAGCGCCGGAAGCCGTTATCGCCGATACGGCTTTTTCGATGATATCTTTTATATTAATAGGTTTCAACTCGAGCCTCAATTTTCCAGCTTCTATTTTGGAAAAATCAAGCACGTCGTTTATAAGCTCGAAAAGATTTTTACCAGAAACGCAAATCATTTCAAGAAAATTTTTCTGCATTTCGTCAAGCCTGGTTGAAGCCAGTAAATTTGAAAACCCTATTATACCGTTTAAAGGCGTGCGAAGTTCATGGCTCATATTGGCAAGGAAATGGCTTTTCGCCAGATTCGCAGCCTC
The DNA here is from genome assembly GCA_002069765.1 of bacterium ADurb.Bin243. Classification (GTDB taxonomy): domain Bacteria; phylum Muiribacteriota; class UBA9980; order UBA9980; family UBA9980; genus UBA9980. The sequence goes on along the minus strand of MWBZ01000016.1, from coordinate 41,992 downwards.
AGCCTGCTCTTTTGCTCGAAGCGCTTCCTGCTCGTTTCTTTTGCGGTCGGTAACTTCTATTATGGCGCCTATGACGCCCACTATTTTTCCTTCGGAATTTCTGTGCGGAGCGTATGTGCCGCAATACCAGCCGCTTTTTTCGGTTAACGGTATGTAATATTCAATGTCGACGGCCTTGACCGTTTCGCCGGCAAGCGCCCTTTGCAGCATCTGATCTATTCCGTTCTCTTTCATGTGCGGAAAAATTTCGATATCGTGCTTTCCGATTACGTCTTCGGCTTTTATCCCGGAAAGTTCTTCCATATATTTGTTCCAGACAACATAACGCAGCTCGCTGTCGTAAACGAGTATGCCTTCGTTGATGCCGGATATTATTTCGCGGTTGAATAAATTAGCTTCGTATAGGTCATTCTCGGCTTTTTTCCGGGGCGATACGTCGCGCAAAAACGCCTGATAGGTTCCGTCAGGCATTCTTTTGGTGTTCATTTCAATGGGAAGAGTCGAACCGTCTTTTCTTGTAAGCAGCCTTTCCGTAAAAACCGTTTTACCCTGCATCAATAAATCATACCGCAACGGGGCACGCTTGTGCTCTTCGGGCGAAAAAAAATCTTTCATGTTCATCTTAAGAATTTCTTCTTTCGTATAGCCCGTGATTTCACACCCTTTGGTATTTACGCCTATGAAATTTCCGACGGTATCGCCCAGAAAAATCCCGTCAACCGCCTGCTCGATAAGAGTCCTGAATTTTTCTTCAGAAGATCTAATCGCGGTTTCGTATCTAAGCCTTTCAAATTCGGACGCGGCGCGCGTGGCAAAAACCGTCATCACGGTCTTTATTAAGGAACTGTCTTTAATAGGCATCTCGTCGAGCGCGGCAATTACGCCGATAAATTCCGACGCCGAAGATATCAGCGGAACGCCGACAAAGCTGTCGGCATTTAATCTGGAAACAAGCCCCGCGGAAGGAAATAATTTTTGCAATCCCGATTCATAAACGCATAGCGAATGCGTCTTGGCCATTTCACAGGGAGTGCCCATGAGCCTGTATTCGAAATTATTCACGAATTTCCCGCGGTCGTAAACGGCTATGGTTTGAATAAGGCCGTTTTCTTTTGAAATAAGCTCGCCCACCATGACAAAGCTCATTTTCAAAAAATTGGCGACTTCCATAACCAGCGTTTGAAAAAATTCATTTCCGAATTTAGAAGAGGTTTTCTTTAATATGGTCTGAACGGCATTTTCAATTTCAATTCTCTCGGTTATGTCGCGGGCGACGATCAAAAAATGCCGTTTATCGTTTATCTCGACGAGAGTGCATGAGGTGAGAAGCGTTTTAGCCTCGCCGCTTTTGGTGTTTAATACCATTTCAAAATTGCGAAGCACCCCGCGAGAAGCGACAAGCGCCGTCATCTCCTCACGGCGGCTGATGTCCTGCCAGAGACCGGCTTCAAAAATAGTCCTGCCGATCAGCTCATGTCTTTCGTAACCGAGAAATTCGAAAAATATGTCGTTTGCCTCGACGATTTCACCGGTTTCGACATTGGTTACCGACATCATATCAGGACTGGCAGCCAGAATTATCTTTAAAAAATCGAAATCCAGAACAGAATTCTTAACGTTTAATATATCCATCTTTACCATCCGGCATAGCCGATAATTTTTCAAGTTAATTAATTTTAACATATAAAAGACAATCTTTCAATGCTATTTTAAATATTTTTTAAAACATGCTTGACAAATAAAAATAAATGTGTTAGTATAATTTGAAATTTTAGTATTAAAGCAAAGGAGGGTACCGATGAATCGTAACGAAGTTTTCAATGAAATAACCCGTAATTCAAATCCTTCGATCAGGCTCATAAATATCGCGAGCATGGATCTTTTTGACAGGGGATATTCCAGTTATAAAAATCGGCCCCGCCGTAAAGTCTTTAATATCGAAGTGGCGCAAGCAATCATGCATAATCCCGCGCAGTCCATCAAAAACCGCATCGGGGTAAGCGCTAAGAAAATAAAGACAGGCGACATAGCTTAAGCTAACCTGACACCAAATTTATATAATAAATTTAGCGGGGCCGTTAATTAAACGGTCCCGCTATTTTATTTGCGCGCATAAAAGCGGCCGTTTGATTACTAAAACAAATTTTTACGGGCAAAACGATTTCAATGACGTCAAACAATTACTTTAACAATAATTTTCAGAGGAATTTTTTATAACTTAATAACATAATTCATAACTATACCAATATTCTTAACTCTTGAACCATTAAAGGTTGTGATCAATCTATGAGTGAACTTATAAGACTAAAAAGAGAATTGTTCAATTTTATAAAACCGTATCTTTCCAACATAATATTCGCTATAATATTGCTTGTGATAGTGTCCTCGCTTTCGCTCGCCGGGCCCATCATAATAAAACGCCTTATAGACGTCGATATCGCTAACGGCCTATACTCCGGAATTTGGCTTTCGGCGGCGATGTACATAGCCGTAAAACTCGCCATGCTCGCCGGCAACTACTTTCAGATGTACACCCTTCAGAGGGTGGGCGTTTCTATAATGTGCGATATTAAATTAAAACTCTTTTCGCATATATTGAGGCTTCCGCTGAAATATTTCGAAAAGAACCCCGCGGGCAAACTGATTTCAAGAATAGAAAGCGATACCGAAACCCTTCGCCAGCTTTTTACCAATACAGTCATGACGCTCTTTCAAGACCTGCTTATGTTCGCCGGAATGCTGGCGGTAATGTTTTACCTGAGCGCGAAACTTACATTTATCGTTCTTTTGATTCTGCCGTTCCTGTTCGCCGGCGCTTTTTACATACAGCGCGAACTAAGGATACGCTTTAAAACGGCGCGTGAAAAAGCTTCGATGGTGTCAAAATTCCTGTCCGAATATATCCAGGGCATGCAGTGCGTGCAGGCCTTCAACTACGAAAACGCATCTAAAGCAAAGATGGACAGGCATAACGATGAAAAAAAAGGGACCTTCTACTTCGCCGAAGTGCTTGAAATAATTTTCCATAACTCGATACTGCTCGCCGAAGCCCTTACGCTTTCTTTCGTTTTATATTTCGGCGGCTCTATGGCGCTTAATAAAGAATTGACCATCGGAACGCTCGTGCTTTTCATAGGCTATATAAGGCAATGCTTCGAACCCATAATAAGACTTTCCGAACAGTTTAACATAATCCAGAAAGCGCGCGTGGCCGCGGAACGCATATTCGAAATACTCACGCTGGAAACTGAAGAAAGCTATATAAAAGAACTCGATAGAATTCCCGACGCTCCGGCGGACGATGAAAAACAAACGGAACAAGCGTACTGCGGCGCCCCGGCCGAAACGGCATTCAAAGACTCCATCGTTTTCGATAACGTTTCGTTCTCTTACGATGGCGAACGAGAAGTGCTTTCGGGCGTGTCGTTCAAAGTAAATAAGGGCGAAAAAGTAGCACTGGTAGGCCATACCGGCTCCGGAAAAACCACGATATTATCGCTATTGCTCAGATTTTACTCCCACACCGGCGGTAAAATCACCATCGACGGAAGCGATATCCGCGAGATGAAACTGGAAAATCTCCGTAAAAAATTCGCGCTCGTATTGCAGGACGTCGTTTTATTCCCCGGACGGGTGATGGACAACATAAGGCTATTAAACGAAAGCATAAGCGAATCGGAAGTTGAAAAAGCAGCCGGCGCGGTTAATATGCTCGACTTTATAATGAAAAAAGAAAAGGGGTTCCAGACCGAAGTGGCCGAACGCGGCTCCAATTTCTCCATGGGCGAACGCCAGCTGCTGTCCTTCGCCAGAGCGCTCGCATTCAACAGCGACATACTCGTGCTCGACGAGGCTACATCATCCGTGGACCCTTATACCGAAGCCCTGATCCAGGACGCGCTTTTGAAAATACAGGCTGGCCGCACGTCCATAATCGTGGCCCACAGGCTTTCAACTATCGTCAATAGCGACAGGATAATAGTCCTCGAAGCCGGAAAAATCGTAGAAAGCGGATCGCACAAAGAATTGCTGGCTTTAAACGGACATTATAAAAAACTCTACGAAAAACAACGCCTGACGGACGCTAAATCTAAAAACGACCGCGACGCGATCGACCCGCGCGAAGACTCGGAATCGGACGGCGGACGGCTAGAACCGGTCGCGCTTATGGCGGCAGGCTTTTCACAAACAACCACACTCAACGAAGACACGGCCGGCTCGCAAAAAATGCAGCTGGCGGAATAAGGCGGTGATTTATATGAACCAGTTCAAATGGATAATAAATTTCTGGCGCCCCTATAAGTTAAGGGCGGCGCTTATAATCTTTCTGACGTTCGTCTATGGCGGGTTCGCGATATGCTACCCTCTGATATTCAAATTTATCATAGACAGCCTCAACGCGAACGCCGCAACTAACGGAGTAATCAAATTCGTGCTGACGCTTTTCGCGGCCGGCACACTTATGGCCATTACATACATGACGCTCCAGCGAAACAGGCTCATGATGAACCTTACGCTGGAAAAAGATATACGCAACAAAATATTCGACTACCTGACCCGATTCGGCAGCAACTTTTACCAGAAGTTCGGCACCGGCGATATAGTCACGCGCCTCATGGACGAGCTCGAACAGCTCTGCCACCTGTCGTCTTCCGGTATTTTCAGGCTGCTGCAGGTCATACTGACGCTCTTTTTCACCATTGGCGTGCTGATGGCGCTCAACGTCAAACTGACCCTGCTTTCAACACTGCCGCTGATAATGGTATTCGCGTTTTATATAATCTGCGACAAGGATTTTTTCACTAAATCCAGGGCGATGCGCGACGCGGTTTCGGCCGTAAACGACGCCATCGAAACCTGCTTTTCCGGAATAACCGTAGTTAAATCATATTGCTGCGAATCGTATCAGAAACAATACTTCGATGCCGTAATGGAAAAAAGACGCTCGAGCGAACTCGCGCTTATCAAACTCGAACAGAAAATGGAATTGATATACGGCTTCATGAGCCAGGTGGGAATGTTCGTAATTGTCTTCTACGGCGGAATAATGGTGCTCAATAAAGAAATCACCCTCGGCACCTTCGTGGCCTTCTCAAACTATATCATGGTCCTCGCAGGACCGCTTATGGAACTCGGCTGGTTCCTGATGTCGTTTCGCAAAGGCTTCGTCACCGTCGACCGCCTCATGGAAGTCGAAAAAGAAACTCCGCAGATAATCGAATGCGATAACCCGGCCGACGCCGATTTTAACGCGGCGCCCGGCCAAACGCTGATAAGCTTTTCGGACCTCTCGTTTTCATACGGCGATGAATTCGCCCTCAAAAACCTTAACTTCGACATTAAACGCGGCGAAAAAGCCGCCTTCGTCGGCGGGTTCGGCTCCGGAAAATCCAGCGTCCTTAAACTCATCATGCGGTTTTTCGATGCAAACGACGGCGAACTCAAAGTGACGGGCATAAATATCAAAAACTTGAAACTAAAGAGCGTCCGCGACAATATAGGCTACGTACCGCAGGATTGCTACCTGTTCTCAGATACGATACTCGAAAACATATCCTTCGGCCGAGCCCCCGAAAAACGCGAACTCGAAAATGCCCTCGCCGCGGCGCAGCTGAACGATACCATAACCACCTTCCGGCGCGGACTCGAAGAGGAAATAGGCATCAGAGGCCTTTCGCTTTCCGGCGGCCAGAAACAAAGAGTGTCGATCGCACGCGCGCTTTTGAAATCGCCAAAACTCCTCCTGCTCGACGACGCGACTTCGAGCCTGGATAATAAAACAGAAGATAGTTTCTGGGACAGTGTTTCAGAAAAATACCCCGGCGTCACCGTTATTTTCGCGTCACATCGCATAAACACCATAAAACGCGCCGACAGGATATTCCTGCTCGAAAACGGCCGCATAACCACCAGCGGAACCTTTGAAGAACTTTCGCGAAACTCGGAGGCGTTCAAAAAGCTTCTGCAAAGCGAAAAAACTGAATAACTTTTATAAAACACAAGCGTTTCACGCATATATAAAGGGAGAATCTCACATTGAATAATAAATATACTATCGATCAATTAGGATGGAACGATTTTTTCGAAGCTAATATGGCTTCGCTCAAACCCGAAGACGGCCAGATACCCGCGCGCGTTTCGGCCGAACATAAGGGAATGTACAAAGTTTTATGCGAACACGGCGAGCTTTCGGCCGAAATTACCGGCAGGCTCCGCTTCGACGCCGCCGGACGCTCGGACTTTCCCGCAGTTGGCGATTTCGTCATAATAACCGCCAGACCCGCGGAAGGATCAGCCACCATACAAGAGCTTCTGCCCAGACGCACTAAATTTTCACGAATGGCGGCCGGCTCATACTGCGACGAACAAATAGTGGCCGCTAACCTCGACGTGGTCTTCATCGTCATGTCGCTGAACGCCGACTTCAACCTGCGACGCGTCGAAAGATACCTGACCCTCGCTTTTGAAAGCGGCGCGAAACCGGTCGTAATCCTTAACAAGGCCGACCTGTGCGACGATATAGAGTCAAAGACCCTCCAGGCCGAATCGTCCTGCCCCGGCGCCGACGTCATAGCCGTCAGCGCCGTGAGCGGCTACGGCTTCGACGGGCTAAGGAAACATCTAAAACCCGGCGTCAGCGTTTCGTTTTTAGGCTCGTCAGGCGTCGGAAAGTCAAGCATAATAAACCGCCTGCTCGGCCGCGACGCCCTTAAAATAAACGCCATTAGAGAGTTCGACGACCGCGGCCGCCACACCACCACGCACCGCGAACTCTTCGTACTTGAATCGGGCGCAATGGTCATAGATACGCCCGGAATGCGCGAACTGCAGCTCGTCGAAAGCTCCGACGGCCTCGCCGACGCGTTCACGGAAATCGAAGAAGCTGCCCAAAACTGCCGCTATCGCGACTGCCGGCATGAAAATGAACCCGGCTGCGCCGTCAACGAAGCGGTGGCCGCCGGCAAAATCGACGAAAAACGACTCGTTAATTTCAAGAAAATGCGCCGCGAAATCGAACGCTTCGAAATCAGAAACGACGCGCGCCTTAAACGCGAAGAAGAAAAAAAATGGAAGCAAATCGCTAAAGCTATTAAAAATTACAGCAAAGAAACACGATATAAATTTTAACTGATCACAGCTTTTTTAGATAAGGGAAGGCGAGAGGCCTAAGGCCCCTCCCTTCCCTTAAAATCCCTTCCAACCCCTGATTCGCCTGACGCTTTATTAGCGTTAAATGCCGGCTTTTCTGCAGTATCTTTAATCCAGGTATGCTACTTTCAGCGACTGCCTCAAATTTCTTCACTGCCTTTCGCTCATTTGCAGACGCGCGCACGCGCGCGTCTGCGCAGCATTAATGGCTTGCCGGTAAATCGACTTTATAGTTTAATATCAATCACTATGGTGAATCAACTTATATATAGCCAAAAATAATTTTTAAAATTGGTAAATATTAAAAAGCTTTATAATAGGCTTTTTATATTAAATGCTTCGCTATAAACTATAATGTTAATTTGCTTAAAAGCCATTATACCCTGCGGGAGCAGACGCGCAGCGTATGCTCCCGCCAAAAACATCGGCAGGCATAAACAAAAAGCATATGAACACTTATTCAAAAAATTAAAGGCAGAAAAGAAAAGCCTGGCCGGCTATCGATAAAGCGTCAGGCTATTCAGAGAGAGATTGGGGTGGAATGAGGGGAAAGAGAGAGTTATTAACTCTTCCTTTCCCCTCATCAAAAGACATACCCTAATAAAATTAAATTAAACTAGAATTTTTATCCGTTATCTACGCCCGCCGTTACATGGCTTTACAGCTCTATGCTTTACCGGCTTTCACGTATTCGTCTATGCCCCGGGCTGCGCGTTTACCGGCTCCCATGGCTTCGATTACCGTGGCGGAGCCTATTACGATATCGCCGCCGGCGAAGACGTAAGGAATCGATGTCTGGCATGTTTCGGGGTCGGCGATTATATTGCCCCATTTATTGACATGTATATCGGGCGGCGACGCTTCCCTTATTATTGGATTCGCGCTCGTGCCTATGGCCACTATAAATGTGTCGCATTCGATCACATATTCGGAACCGGCCATTGGAACCGGTTTACGGCGGCCAGATGCGTCGGGTTCGCCCAGCTCCATTTTAATGCATTTAACGCCGCTCACGTAGCCGCGTTCGTTTTTAACTACTTCCACTGGATTTGTGAGCATCACGAATTCCACGCCTTCTTCCTGCGCGTGGTAGCGCTCTTCGAGGCGGGCGGGCATTTCTTCGAACGAACGGCGGTATATGATATAAACTTTTTCGGTGCCCGGAAGTCTTTTAGCCGTACGCGCCGAGTCCATGGCCGTATTGCCGCCGCCGACGACCGCTATCTTCTTTCCGGCAAATATCGGCGTATCAAAATTAGGGAACATATACGAACGCATCAAATTGACGCGCGTTAGAAACTCGTTCGAAGAATACACGCCGTTAGCGTTTTCACCAGGTATATTCATGAACTGAGGAGCGCCTGCGCCGGTGGCTACGAAAATAGCCGCAAAACCGTCTTTCATGAAATCTTCAAACTTAAGAGTGCGCCCCGCCAGAACGTTGAATTCAATCTTCACGCCGAGCGCTTTGATGTAATCGATTTCTTTCTGTACGATCGCTTTCGGCAGACGGAATTCGGGAATGCCGTAAACCAACACGCCGCCGGCCACGTGAAACGCTTCGAAAATAGTCACGTCGTAACCCATTTTAGCCAGTTCTCCCGCGCATGTAAGTCCGGCCGGGCCGGAGCCGATAACTGCTATTTTTTTGCCGTTGTGCTTTATTTCCGGTATTTTTATTTCCTTGATATTTTCACGTTCCCAGTCCGCTATAAAGCGTTCCAGACGCCCGATCGCCACCGGCTCGTTCTTTTTGCCCACTATGCATTTTTCTTCGCACTGCGTTTCCTGAGGACATACGCGGCCGCAAACGGCGGGAAGGCTGTTGTAGCTTTTTATCGATTCCGCGGCGGCTTTGAACTCTTTCTTTTCGATCAATTTAACGAACTCAGGAATGTTAATGCCTACCGGGCAGCCCGCCACGCAGGCTGGTTTTCTGCAATTAAGGCAGCGCTTAGCCTCAGTTATGGCTTCTTCTTCGCTATAGCCGAGCGCCACTTCGTTAAAATTTTTATTGCGCACATCAGGCGCCTGCTCGCGCATCGGGACTTTTTTGCTGGATTTAGACCCCGGCTCGTCGTGCTCTTTATGCGCGCCGTTAACCTTTTCACTTAACTCTTTAACGTAGCCGTGGACGCAGTTGTCGTTATGCGCCGCAACGCGGCCGCCGTTATTTTCATAGCGGCCGAGAGCGTCTTTTTCTTCTTTTTCGAATCTTTTATTCCTGAGCAACAGCTCGTCGAAATCCACTAAATTGCCGCTGACATCCGGGCCTTCCACGCACGGAAATACGGTCTTTCCGCCCACCGAAGCGCGGCAGGCGCCGCACATGCCGGTGCCGTCTACCATTATGGTATTAAGGCTCGCGGTATAGTCTATATTATTTTCTTTGGTCACCTTCTGAATGGCATGCATCATTACAAGCGGACCGATGCCCACCACATGGTCGATCTTAACGCCTTTCGCTATCAAGTCTTTAAGAACATCCGTCACTATGCCTTTTACGCCGATCGAACCGTCGTTGGTGGCGTAATATATCTCGTCGCTCACGGCGGCCATTTTTTCCTTCAATATTAAAAGCGCGTCGGTACGCGCGCCTATGATCGAAATAACGCGGTTGCCGGCTTCTTTAAAAGCGCGGGCCTGCGGATATAAAGGCGCTATGCCCAGACCTCCGCCGATCATAACGACCGTTCCGTATTTTTTAATGGTGGTGGGCTTTCCGAGCGGACCCACGAAATCTTTAATTGAATCCCCCTCTTTAAGGCACGCCAGCTCTTTTGTCGACTTTCCGACCGGCTGGAAAATAATGGATATGGACCCTCTTTCCTTTGACCAGTCGTATATGGTGAGTGGTATTCTTTCACCCTTATCGCCGAGACGGAACATTATAAACTGCCCCGCCATAGCGTTACGCGTCACAAACGGCGCCGCTATTTCCATCTCTATATTGTTTTCGTTGAGTTCTGCCTTTTTTAAAATTTTATACATTCCAGATGTCCTTTCTTTATTTTGTATTAAACCGATATTTTAACAAAAAATAACTTAAAATGCAATTCAATCACGTTTATTAATCACATTTTTTAACCACGTTGTTTTATGAACCATTCGCCTGAAATTTTTTATTATTTTTTAATTTTAATTACCGAAGCTATCTCCAGTACATGGCCGGATATTTTTTTGTATTTAGCCTTAAATTCTGGCGAATCTAAAGCCGAAACGGCGCCTCCGGCTTTAACGCCATCTTTTAGGACATAATCGTATTTATACAAAAGTAAAAGCCCGCTTAGAAAAATATTGGTCGGACCCTGCGGCATCGGAAGATTACGCCAATTTTCAAACACGAGCGGTTTCAAAGGAATTTTGATAACGCTAAGCCCTTCCGAAGATGCCTTGCCAAAATATAAATGCTTGTCATCGCTGGCATTAGCCATAGGAATTAATTTTTCGCCGTACATTTTAACAAGCTCGCCGTGAAAGGCTAAAACTCCTTCGGCACTATGCCGCGCAAGCCCGGCTTCAGACGATTCATCAGCCGCATCAACTCGAGGGTTCAAGTATAAAGATGAAAAAACTGTGTTTACATTAAACGAGGATTGAACGGCTTCATCTTGTACCTTAACGCTCAAATGCGGATAAGGATTTTCTTTCGTAAAAACCGTGTCAGATTTCGCTATGTAACAAAGTTTAACGGCCAGATTCTTCGCATCGGATACATAAGAAATTATAGTTCGGCCTTCAACGAGCTTGTCAAGAAAATACCCTTCGATAATAGGCATGGAAGATCTTTCCGGCTTAAAAGAGCCTGGAAAATTAAACAGTTTTATGAAAAAATTATACTTATGAGCATCCTCGGGTGCCGGTACCGCAAATCCCATTCCAATAAAATCCTTAAGCGCAATATTGGTAATATCCGGCAAAAAAGGACTCGAAAATCCCATATCGGAAGGTTTTTCAATTTTTTCAGTCCCTTCGGCGCCGTGTGTGGTCTTTTTAACCGGCGGCAGATAGCCGAAACTAAATTTCATTTCGGAATCGATCTTCCATCCGGCATCACTTTCCCCCATGACAGCCGCAGGCCAAACTCCTAAAACACCCGACATAAAAACTAAAATAAATAAGACTATAGTTTTTTTCATAAAAAAATTCCCCCCATTTATAACGTTTTGATAATATTAACGCTTAGCATTCTTAATTACTATACAAATCAGCTTCCTGGGCCCGTGCATTCCCTGAACGACCTGCTTTTCAATATCCGCCGTCTTGGACGGACCCGCGATAATTACCGCCTTGTCGGGACGCACCGAAGATCTTCCCGCGGCCGCAGCCTCGAAAAACCTCGCCATGTTATCATAATTTACAACCTCTTCGTCAGCGACCAAAACCGATATATCGCCAAAAAGAGTCTCTTCATGAGCGACACGCCCGCTATCGATTATCAACGCCCCGTCCTGCACAAGCAGCACGGACGCGGACGCGACGCAAATATCCGCCTCGTCCGAAACCTTATCCGTAAAAACTAAACCAGAAACCTTTCCCAGCGCGGTTTTTATTTTTAAAGCCAAACCGCCTTCAAGGGAGCGCGATAAAAAAACGCGCCGGCGCGAATCCAATACCCCGCGTACCCCTTCGGTTTCTGATCTTTTTTGCCGTCCGGCAAGCACAGCCAGACAATCCGCAGCCGAATCATAATTTTCGCATATTACCGTCTCGCCGCCGTTATGCGCAAAACGGGTTTTAAATTTTTCAATATCAACTTCGTTCATTTTTTAAAATAACGCTCCATAAAAGTTTTACCGCTTAACCCCATAAAATCTCTTTTCGAAAATCTTGACCACAGAGGAATATAATTTTTACCTGATATCTTGCGCGCGGCCGCGAAATAAAGCCGCGCCAGCGGCGCTACTGCCGTACTTAAATAATTATTCGACATAACCAGCGAGTGGCCCAGAGAAAATATTTTCTTCACGCGCCTGTACAACGTTTTTCCGGCGGCCGGGTCGGCCCCGCAGCGGAACCTGTGCTCTAAAATAAGACCCGGCAAATTTATTTTCATCGGACATATACTTTTGCAAAACCCGCAAAGACTCGACGCGTCTATTAATTGCATACACTTTCGATACCCCAGAAAAAAAGGCGCCAGAACCGTGCCGATAGGACCGGCGTAAGTGAACTCATAACCATGACCCGACAATCTTTGAAATACAGGACAGATATTCTGGCAAGCGCCGCACCTGACGCATCGGAGAGCTTCGCTGAAAACCTCATCGGCGGCTATTTCAAACCGTTTTTTCGTCACTATTATAAAAAAACGCTCCTTATTTTCATCGGGCGCGCCCACAACCGACGTGTAAGCATTCAAAAGCTGACCCGTGGCCGATTTCGACAGTACGTTCAAAAAATGCGGCAGCTCCGTCAACTTTCCGACGATCTTTTCAACTCCAAAAACCGCTATGTGAGTTTTCGGAAGATTAATCGCAAGCCGCGCGTTCGCCTCATTTTCTACAACGGCTACAAGACCCGAATCGGCGACGGCAAAATTAGCCCCGGTTATGCCCACTTTCGCGTTCATAAATTTTTCACGCAAATAGCGCCGCGCGAAATAACACAGCTCTTCCACATCCTCGCTATACGGCATGCCAAGCTTTTCATTAAATAGTTTCGCGATTTCTTTTCTGGATTTGTGCAGCGCCGGCGCCGTTAAATGCGAAGGCTTTTCACCCGCGATCGAAACGATGAATTCGCCCAGATCGGTTTCAACCGGTTCGATTCCGTTCTCTTTTAAATAGCCGTTAAGCTCGATTTCCTCCGTCAGCATCGATTTTGACTTAACGATAAAATCGGCGCCGCGCGATTTTATTATTTGCGCAATCTTCGCTCTCACGCCTTCGTAATCATCGAAGACGAAAGTCCTGACGCCGTTTTTTTCAGCGTTTGCGATAAATTCGTCCAATAATTCCCGAAGCCGGGGTATGGACATGTCGCGGGAATTTATAGCCGCATCGCGAGAGTTTTCAAAAGTTTCCGATATCGCCGCGGCTTCATTTCTTTTTAAAATAGCCGTGGCCGTAGCTTTCTTCAAATTCATCTGAAGCGCCTTATTGGCCATTGCTTTTTCAGCATTATCGTAAATATTTATAACTGACTTACCGCCGCGCAAAAAATTCATATACTTCCCTTGCTCTTTCGTCACCGCAAAATACTGCATAAAAACTAATTAGAACATAAATCGAGAAAATCGGCTATATAGTAAAAGTTTAATTTATAGCCGCGCGCCGCCGCTACGCCCTTTAAATGCATTATACAGCCGGCGTCGCCGGCGACTATATTATTTATTTTATTGTCGATCACAAACTCGAGCTTTGAAATACCAATATCTATCGAAATATTGTCGAACGCGGCAGAAAATGCGCCGCCAAAGCCGCAGCAGGTGTTTTGATGCGATTCCGACTCGAACAGCCGAAGCCCTTTTATAGACCCGAGCATCTCCTTCGGCTCCCTGTCTATCTGCATCTCGTTTAACAGATGGCATGATTTATGATAAAAAATCGCGCCCTTATATTTCAAATCCAGCTTCAAATAAAGCTTGTTCTCATATATGAACCTGTTGAACTCGACAACCCGCCCTTCAAGCCATTTTAAATCCTCGTCCGGGAATAATTTCGGATAATTGTGCTTTATCATCGCCGCGCACGAACCCGAAGGCACTACTATATAATCGCAATCGACACTTTTATATAAATCGATAAATTTGCGCGCGAACGGCTTTGAATGCTCGCAAAATCCCATGTTATAACCGGGCTGGCCGCAGCATAATTGCTTTTCCTCGACAGAAAAATCAATCCCGCATTTTTTAAATATATTGATTATTGAATATGCGCTCTCCGGCATCAAATGATTGATAATGCACGGAACATATAGAGAAACTTTCACTTTAAATTCTTGCCTTTGTTTTTTTTCTTTAAATAAAATAAATCTTTTGTTTTTTTTGGATAAGGGAAGGCGAGAGGCCAAAGGCCCCTCCCTTCCCTTAAAATCCCTTTCAACCCCTGATTCGCCTGACGCTTTATTAACGTGAGATGCCGGCTTTTCTGCCGGGGCTTTAATTCAATTCATTTATGCTCTTTTCGGTGACTGCCTCAATTTTCTTCACTGCCTTTCGCTCATTTGCAGACGCGCGCACGCGCGCGTCTGCGCAGCAATAATGGCTTGCTGGTAAGTCAGCATTGTGGTTTTGTAATAGGCGTTTGGTTTAATCAGCCTATAAAAACGCTTTCCGGTTAAAAATCATTGTTTAAAATTGCTTTTAACCTTGTAGCAGGGGCCATACAAAATTTTTGAGGGGTGTAGCGGAATCGCCGGAGCCCAGGGAGGGGCGAGAGGCGATGAGCTCAAGCGGCGAAAATCCCGGAGGGATTTTCGAACGCGTCCCCGAAAAAATTTGTATGGCGCCCTGCCCCAACTTTCATCTTAAAACGCAAAAGCTCTTGTTTAAGATGTAAACATTGGCCTGATAAATTTTAAAAAGCTGATCTCTGCCTATAACACTTGTAGCGGCTGAACAAGAGCCGCAAAAAGTCCTGAGGGATTTTCGAACGAGTCCCTGAAAAAATTTGTATGGCACCCTGCCCAAAACTACCAGCTAAAATGCAAAGAAACTTGTTTAAATGTAAGCGTTAGCCCGATAAAAATTCTGTTCGCTTAAACTTAAATATAAGTCTTTTTAATTCGTCAAAAATCCTTCACTATCCACTGTTCACTATTAACTATTCACTAATTAAGCGCTCCTTCACGGATCTTTTCAAGCGCACGGAACAATAAATTTTGAACGTTATCGACGTTTTTGGCGAAAGTCTTAAATACTTCGGCGGCCGTTACCGGAGGTATATCCGTTTTCCAGCAATCGTAATCGGTGGACATGGCTACCGCCGCTATCGGAATTCCCGCTTCATTCGCGAGTATCGCATCTATTGCGAGCGTCATATTTATGATGTCCGCGCCCATGAGCCTGAACATATTTGATTCGGCGCGCGTTGAAAAACGAGGGCCCTCGATGGTAACCACCGTTCCCTTGGGATGTATTGGATAATTCAAATCGCGGCCCGATGCGAGCAATATCGAGCTTAGCTTTTTATCGAAAGGATCAGCCATAGGAGTATGTACCGCATTCTCGCTGCCGCCCGAAAATTCTTCGTGAAAAGTGGAAATACGCCTTTTGGTGAAATCGATGAACTGGTCCACCACTACGAAATCGCCCGGTTTTATCTGGTCGCGAAGCGAGCCGCAGGCCGTGGTGGCTATTATATGCGTGCAGCCGTGGTCTTTGAGCGCGCAAATATTAGCGCGGTAATTGACCTGCGATGGCGGAATCGTATGAGCGCGCCCATGCCTGGATAGAATCGCGACTTCCACGCCGTTGATGAAACCGCACGCCAGAGGCGATGAAGGGCTTCCAAATTTGGTGGTCGCGTTTATATCTTTCTGCTCCTTGAGCCACTTAGGGTCGTTTAATCCGGATCCGCCTATTATTCCAACTTTTATCATAAAAATCTCCTTTTAAAGTTCGTACGTTTACAAACGCTTAATTTGAAACTCTTGACCATTGAATATTAATAACGATCAGATTGCATTATACTAAAAAATAATGTAAAAAACAATTAATCTTTAAATATCATTAAAGTAAATCGAAAACCCAAAGCGGTAAAATAATCTTTGATTATTAAGGCGCACTGTGATAAAATATGCCGGACTTTTAAATTAAAAATCAGGAGTGAAGCCTTTTGAGCATTAAAATATTCAGTTTAATATCCGAAGTCCACGACTGCGCGGCAATTAACGAAAGCCTGAAGCCTTTCATAAACGGAATCGAGCTGGCCTTAAAAGATAAGCTGATCGAAGCCCCCATAGAAGAAATTGCCGGCGATGCGCTTTGCATAATTTTCGTAAAATCCGGCGGAGTGGAAGATAAATTTAAAAAATTATTTTCACGCTCGAACGCGCGCTTCGTTTTGCTGACCTCGCATATGCATAATTCCCTGCCGGCGGCCATGGAAATACTATCTTACGTCAACGCTTCGGGAAAAAGAGGCGAAATACTCCATGGAACGGCTTCGCAAATAGCGAAACGGCTTTCGGTAATGGTGAAAGCGGATGCGGCCAAACGCATATTTAAAAACAAAAACATCGGAATAATCGGCAAACCCTCCGATTGGCTCATAGCCAGCGATATAAGCTATCGCGCGGCGGAAGAAAGATTCGGCTTTAAAATCGCCGATATCTCTATGACTGAAGTGTTGGCAGAATATAAAAAAAAGCACGAAGTTAAAAATGAACGGCTCGCCGAAATATTAAAAAAAGGATACTGCGAAAAAACTCTGAACGACTCGCTTAACCTCTACGAAAGCCTTAAAGCCATAGCCGCCAGATACCAGCTGTCAGCCTTCACTATAAGATGCTTCGACCTTTTAGGCTCGATTAAAAATACAGGCTGCCTCGCGCTGGCGCTGCTAAACGGCGAAGGCATAACCGCCGGATGCGAAGGCGACGTCCCCGCGCTGATATCCATGATGATCGTCAACGAACTTGGCGGAGTGAAATCTTTCATGGCCAACCCGTCGTCGATCGACAGCGAAAAAAATACGGCCGTATTCGCGCACTGCACCGTTCCTTTAGAAATGACGGACGGCTTCGAACTCGACAGCCATTTCGAATCACGGCTCGGAGTGGCGGTAAGCGGCAACATACCTCGCGGCGGCGCGACTATATTCAAAATTTCTAATTCTCTCGAACGCTACTGGGTTTCACCCGCTGAAATCTTATCCAACCCCAAACGCGAAAATTTATGCCGGACACAGGTGGAAATCAAAATAACAAAAGGCGTCGATTATTTTTTAAAACGCCCCTTCGGCAACCATCACATAATCGCCGTCGGAGATCATAGCGAATTAATCGACGAGTTTTTCGGCGCATAAAAAAAATTAATTTTCATCAAATTCAATCAGAAAAAAAGAGAAAATACATGAAAAAAAAGTAAAATTTTTAAAAATTTTACTTTTTTACTTTTAAAAAAACTTGACAATGGAAAAACTATGAAGTATAATTTGACCATCAATCAGCACTCGAAGCCGTCGAGTGCTAACAAAACAAAAAATCGTTTAACAATGTGGGTTCACGTTGTTTTCAGACAAATTAAAAAATCCATCAACCATAAATCTTAAGGAGGTATAATTTAAATGGAAAACTTAAAACTCAGACCCCTCGGCAACAGAGTAATCGTAAAACCTGAAGTGGTTCACGAAAAAACAAAAGGCGGCATCTTCCTTCCCGATACCGCTTCCAAAGAAAAACCCCAGATGGGAACAGTTATAGCAGTAGGCACCGGCCGCGTTCTCGAAAACGGCCAGAAAGTACCTATGGAAGTTAAAAAGAACGACAAAGTGATATTCTCCAAATACGCCGGCACAGAAATCAAAATCGACGAAGTCGAACACCTCATACTCACCGAAGCCGACATCCTCGCCATCAGCGAATAATTTTAATCCGCTGCCGCCGGACGGGCGGCAAATCGCAAAAAAGCGCTTGAAGCAAATAACGGTAAAACCGACCCGGCGCTTTTATATGTAAGATAAAAATGATTAATTAACTAAAAATAAGGAGTGAATAACACAAATGGCAAAAGAATTATTATATCAATCGGACGCTAGAGCTAAATTAGAAAAAGGCATCAACCAGCTGGCACAGGCCGTTAAAGTTACGCTCGGCCCCAAAGGCTGCTACGTAGTTATCGACAAAAAATTCGGCTCGCCGACTATCACCAACGACGGCGTTACGATCGCTAAAGAAATCGAACTCGAAGATAAATTCGAAAACATGGGCGCTCAGCTCATTAAAGAAGTCGCTACGAAAACCAACGACGTAGCGGGCGACGGCACCACGACCGCTACCGTTCTCGCTCAGGCAATGGTAAAAGAAGGCCTCAAAAACGTTACGGCCGGCGCTTCCTCTATGGCGATCAAACGCGGTATCGAAAAAGCGGTTTCAGCTTTAGTAGAAGAAATCAAAAAGACCTCTATTCCGGTTGATAAAAAAGAATCTATCGCTCAGGTAGCTTCGATCTCATCGCGCGACACCAACATAGGCGATCTCATATCGAAAGCCATGGACGAAGTCGGCAAAGACGGCGTTATAACCGTTGAAGAAGGCCAGGGCATGGGCATCGACCTCGAAGTGGTAGAAGGCATGCAGTTCGACAAAGGCTACATCTCCCCTTACATGGTTACCGACGCCGAAAGAATGGAAGCCGTTCTCGAAGAGCCTTACATCCTCATCTCGGAACCTAAAATATCCAACATGAAAGACCTCCTCCCGCTGCTCGAAAAAATCGTTCAGATGGGCAAACCCTTACTCATCATATCCGAAGAAGTAGAAGGCGAAGCGCTCGCTACGTTAGTAGTGAACAAACTCCGCGGCACGCTCAACTGCGTGGCAGTTAAAGCTCCCGGCTTCGGCGACAGAAGAAAAGCTATGCTCGAAGATATCGCGATACTCACCGGCGGCAAAAAAGTTTCAGAAGAACTCGGCCTGAAACTCGAAAAAACCACCGTTGAAATGCTCGGCCGCGCAAAACGCGTCACCATAGACAAAGACAACACCACGATAGTCGGCGGCTACGGCAAAGAAGCCGATATAAAAGCAAGAATCCAGCAGATCCGCGCCCAGATCGAAGACACCACTTCCGATTACGACCGCGAAAAACTGCAGGAAAGACTCGCTAAACTCGTAGGCGGCGTAGCAGTAGTTAAAGTCGGCGCGGCTACCGAATCGGAAATGAAAGAAAAGAAAACGAGAATCGAAGACGCTCTCGCTGCTACCAGATCGGCAGTCGAAGAAGGCATTATCCCCGGCGGCGGCGCTTGCCTCGTGCATTGCATCCCCGTTCTGGACAAAATAAAAGCGGACGCCGACGAAATGATAGGCGTTAACATCGTCCGCCGCGCTCTCGAAGAGCCCCTCCGTCAGATCGCCATCAACGGCGGCTACGAAGGTTCCGTAATAGTCGAAAAAGTTAAATCGTCTCCTAAAGGCGTGGGCTTCAACGTACTGACCGGCAAATACGAAGACATGATCAAATCGGGTATCGTAGATCCCGCTAAAGTCACCCGCTCTGCCCTGCAGAACGCCGCTTCGATCTCCGGCATACTGCTCACCACCGAAGTTCTCATCTCCGAAAAACCGTCCGAAAAGGGCGAAGCTCCCGCAATGGGCGGCCACGGCCATCCCGGCATGGGCGGCATGGGCGGAATGATGTAAGAACCCCTTAAACCTTCAGGTTTAAAAGGATAATCATATAAAACCGCGGACGGAGCCATGCCGCTTCGCCCGCGGGCTTGAAAAAATAAAAACACACCTTGCGGGGGCGTATTGATTGCTTAAAAAAGCTGCGCCCCCGCCATTATAAGCGAAGATCCGTTTTATCGAGAGGTTTATCATGCAGTTAAGCGCAAGACAGCAGGATATTTTACAGGCAATAGTAGAAGATTATATAAATTTCGCAGAGCCGGTCGGATCGCGAACGGTTTCGAAACGCATCAAAATACCGGTGTCATCGGCCACGATCAGAAACGAAATGTCGGACCTCGAAGAAATGGGCCTTATCGCCCAGCAGCACCTTTCTTCCGGAAGGGTTCCCACGCAGAAAGGGCTCCGCTTTTATATAGATTGCATTCTCGCGCTCGAAAGGCTTTCGAGCGAAGAAGCCGAAATGATAAATAACATAAAAAAAGAATATGCGCAAAAAAGGCAGCACCTGAGGGACCTTATCAAAGATATCTCCAGGACCGTTTCCAGCGTCATGGAATATCCGAGCCTCATTGTCGCGCCGAAACTTTCATGCGAAAAGTTCAAAAAAGTGCAATTCCTGCTTCTCGACGACAAAAACCTCCTCATTACTCTTATCACGACAAGCGGCCTGATAGAGCATTTCAACCACATGATAGACTATCAGACCAGTCAGGAACGGCTCAACCGCATAGCCGCAGAACTAAACTGCATGGAAAAATGGTTCAATATTTCCGATATCAACTCTGCGCTCAAGTCCGTATCTATAGTCAAAACGCTCGACGGCAAAAGTAAATTAGATATCTGCAATATAGTGGACTGCAACCTCGAAGACCGCATCATCTTCACCGGCACCGAAAATATCCTTAAAAACCCCGAATTCCAGAACTCCGAAAAGATGAAATTATTCATAGAAATTTTAAACGACAAGGAAAAAATATTGAAATTATTGACCGAGACCGGACACGTTAAAAACTTCATGGACGGCACCATAGTTCTGATCGGCGACGAGCTTAAAGATTTGAGGGAGCTCAGCCTGGGGCTCGTGGCCTCGGAATATAAAGACTCCGACGACGCGTGCGGGGTTCTCGGCATAATAGGCCCGTCGCGCATGGAATACAGCAAAATAATATCGCTGGTGCGCGAGTTCGCCACAAAATTAAGCGATATACTTAAAAATAAGTGAAGAGTGAAGAACGGAGAGTGGAGAGTTAGAGGACTTTTGACCAAAAATGTTTTTATTTAATCAATGCTTTTTAAAATCATCAAAAATTCCTTTAGTTCTCAACTCTTCACTCTAAACTCTCAACTTTAATCCGGGATTGAATATAAAAAATAATGAATATATAATATACAGCGAGGGGATACAAATGGAAAACGAAGTGAAATTCGAAAATTTCGAAAAGCTGATAACGCAGGAAAACGTTTCCGCGCGCATGGATTTGGCTATCGAAAAGATAAAATCATACTACACCAGCGAAGAAGCGCTGAAATCCGTAGAGGAAAAAGTCAACGCCATGGACGTCGACGACGCCAAAAAAACGGAGCTCAAGAATAAAACCGATATGTTCTTAAAGGCCATGACAAAGGGTTTTAACCGCGACGCCTTCCGCAACCAGATAATCGCCACCATAAACGACGAACAGAAAATCAAAGACATCACCGAAGAAGAGCTGCTAAAAGTCATCGGCACGATAGAAAACGAAATGTCGTCGAAAAACGACGAATTCCTCGATAACTCCATCAGGATGATATTCGAAATGGACAGGCGCAACGCGGAAGATGCGGCCACATCCGATAAAACGCCCGCTCAGATAGAAATCGAAAAACAGAAAGCGCTCGCCAGCGAATACCTCAACGCTCTGCAGCGAATGAAAGCCGACTTCGACAACTATAAAAAACGCGTCCTGCGCGACAAAGAAGAGCAAAAAGCGCTCGCGCTCGAGTCGGTGTTCACCGAATTATTGAGCGTCCTCGACAGCTTCGACGCCGTAAAGCCCGATTCTAAGATAGATTACGAAGGCGTCCAGAAAATCGGCAAGCAATTCAGGACGGTCCTGGAAAAATACGCGCTCAAAGAAATCGAAAGCATGACGATATTCGACGCCAATCTTCATCAGGCCATAGCCAGCGACGAACGCGACGACCTCGAAGAGTACACCATAACCGAAGTATTCAGAAAAGGTTATATGCTCGGTGAAAAGCTAGTAAGGCCGGCCATGGTCAAAGTTAGCGTAAGAAGCGCCAACGAAGTAAAAGAAGACACGGCCGCGCCTTCCAACTGACTCGGACGGATAGCCGGTTTTTTCAAAGGCGGCGGACGAAAGCGCTGAACCGGCGCCGCCGTTAAATGTCTTATTTTTATTTTTGACCGCAACCGTTTTTTAAACATTAAATCACAATTAGCGAATATAGATTCAGGAGATAATATATGGCAGAAGCTAAACAGGATTATTACGAACTGCTGGGAGTCGCCAAAGGCGCCAGCGAAGAAGAGCTAAAGCAGGCTTATAAAAAACTGGCGAAAAAATACCACCCGGACCTGAACCCGGGCAATAAAGACGCCGAAGACCATTTTAAGAAGGTCAACGAAGCTTTCGGCATACTTTCCGATCCGCAGAAGCGCGCCGCATACGATCAGTACGGCCACGCGGCTTTCTCGCAGGACGGCGGCGGATTCGGCTACGGCAACGGCGGATTCAGCGGGTTCTCCGATTTCAGCGATATGTTCGACGGCATCTTCGAAAACTTCTTCGGCGGCGAGCGCCGCGGAAGGCGCCCTGCGCGCGGACGCGATATCAGCGTCAAGGTTTCCCTCACTCTGGAAGAAGCTTTTGCCGGCCAGGAGCGAGAGCTCAACATACCAAAACTCGAAAAATGCTCCAAATGCGGCGGCACCGGCGCTACCGAAAAAACAAAAAAACAGACCTGCCCCACATGCCAGGGGCGCGGTAAAGTGCAGTTCGCCCAGGGCTTTTTCACCATCTCCAAAACCTGCCATAAATGCCACGGAGAAGGACATTTCGTCGAAAACCCCTGCGAGTCATGCGGCGGCAAAGGCACCGAATCAAAGACGCGCCGCCTTAAAGTCACGATCCCGCCGGGCGTGGATAACGAATCGCGCCTCAGGCTCGAAGGCGAAGGCGATTCCGCGCCGCAGGGCGGCCATCCCGGCGACCTTTACGTCGTATTCGAAATAAAAGAGCATCCAATCTTCATACGCTACGGCGACGATTTAATATACCAGCTGCCCATCTCCTTCTCCCAGGCAGCCCTGGGCGCCGAAATCCAGATCCCCACGATCGACGGCAAAACCAACCTCAAAATCGAAAAAGGCACGCAGTGCAACACCGAACTTCGCCTGCGCTCGAAGGGCATGACCAGCCTCCGCCACCGCGGCCGCGGCGACCTTATAGTCAAGGTTTTCGTAGAAGTGCCCACCAACCTTAACGCAAAACAGCAGGAACTCCTAAAGGAATTCGCGCAGATCTCCGGAGAAAATATCGAACCGATGAGGACCGGTTTCTGGAATAAAATCAAGGATTTCTTTGCCGGAGAGGGAAAGTAATCAGGCCCGAAACAAATAAAAGAAATAAGGCCAAATATAGAAATTAACACACATAATTTAGACGGCAAAAGCCCAATGCATTTAACGGCGCAAAGGGCTTTTATTTTACTCAGATCGGCTAGATTTTTGCTAGATTTTGCTTGATATATAAGGGGTTGTGTGATAAAATTAATAATATGAGTAATGCTTTAAAAATAAATTCAATTACTTTAAGGAATTCCTTTTAATAATATTGAACCGCTCGATTAGGGAGGAATTATGAAAGAAATACCTGTAGTAGTGTCGGCAAAGCATAGGGGCAAATTTCTTATAGAAGTCGAATTTAATGACGGCATTAAAAAAGTCATAGATTTCAAGCAATTTTTTAAAGGCCCTATTTTCGAGCCGTTAAATGATGAAGCATACTTCAAAAAGTTTTATATCGAAGGCTGGACAATCGCATGGCCTAATGGCGCAGATGTGGCGCCGGAAACTCTTTATTCATGCGAAGAAGTTTCAGCTCAAAAAGCCGCTTAGCCAATATTAAAGAAGATTGGCCGAGTTAAAATATGACATCGGAGAAAAGGTGAATTATGCGGTTAAGTGAATTTGAAGTCAAATCGATTAAAGAATCGATACGCGTTTTCGACTCGGACGCTCTGGTCTATTTATTCGGCTCGAGGACGGACGACTCCAAAAAAGGCGGCGATATCGATATTCTGGTGCTTTCCGAAAAATTGACTTCGAAAGAAAAAAGATTGATAAAACTCGATTTATATGATAAAATCGGCGAACAAAAGATCGATATCATCATTTCAAAAAACGGCGTAAAAAGTTCGTTTGTTAAATTGGCCGTAAGCGGCGGTATTATTTTATGACGCAAAAAGAATATATTGCCAATGTTTTAGAGACCGTAAAAATTTTAGAAGACAGCCTTCGCTGGCTGAAGCGCTCCTATGATAAATGCCAAAAAATCGGCGTAAAAAAAGAATATTCAGACGATGAATTCGACGCGTTCGAAACGTTAACATCCAGATATGCCAGAACCGCCGACATACTTATTTATAAAGTGTTCAGGAGCATCGACGCCGTGGAATTCGAAAATCACGGTTCGTTGATAGACATTTTAAACCGTGCCCACAAGCGCGGATTTTTCGAATCGATAGAAAAAATAAGGCAAATCAAAGAGTTAAGAAACGAAATAGCTCATGAATATGTTAAAGCCGATATAGTAGAACTTTATGGCGATGTCATAGAATTCGCGCCGGAACTTTTTAGCATCTGCGATAACGTGAGAAAATATGTCGAAAAAAATATAAGTTCGGGCGAATAAAGATTTAATTATTAAGCTAGATGAAGTGTTTCGCAAAATAACCTGAAGGAGATATTTTATGGGGGTTCCATTAAAAAAAGATGAAGCTAAATTTAATTATAGCGATTATTTAAAATGGCCCGAAGAAGAAAGATGGGAAATAATTTCCGGCGTCGCTTACGATATGACGCCGGCGCCCTCGACTAATCATCAAAGAGTTTCGCGCCGCCTTCTGACTGTATTTGAAAATTTTCTCAAAGACAAAAAATGTGAAGTTTTTGGCGCGCCTTACGACGTAATTTTACCTGAAAATAATGAAACCGAAAAGAGCGCGTCAACCGTCGTCCAACCCGACATTTCGGTAATATGCGATAAAAACAAAATCCAAGAGAACGGCTGCGTAGGCGCGCCCGATCTTATCGTCGAAATTTTATCGCCCGCTACGGCGAGTAAAGACATAAAGCTTAAATTCGAACTTTATGAACGCCACGGAGTTAGAGAATACTGGATAGTCCATCCGTCCGAAAAATATTTAATGGTTTATAAACTGGACCGGCAGACAAAAAAATACGGCCGCCCCGACATCTATCTGCAAAAAGCCAGAGTTAAAGCCGGCGCGATAAAAGGCTTGAACGTCAAGCTTTACGACGTTTTCGAGGAAGAATAGAAAAAATTTAGAAAAAATAAAATTGATTTCCGATCGATGGAGGACAAATGGCAGGACTGCCTTTAAAAAAACCCAAATACGAATTCACTTACGGCGATTACTATAAATGGGACGACGATAAGCGCTGGGAACTTATCGATGGCATCGCTTATGATATGACGCCAGCGCCGTTGCGCGTGCATCAGGAAATATTCGCCTATATTTTTAACAAATTTTATGATTATTTGCAAGACAAAGAATGCAAGGTCTATGGGGCCCCTTTCGACGTCCGCCTGCCCGAAGGCGACGAAGCCGACGATGACGTTCCCACCGTCGTCCAGCCCGATATTCTCGTTGTCTGCGATAAATCAAAACTCGACCGGCGAGGCATGCGCGGCGCGCCCGACCTGATCGTAGAAATATTATCCGAACACACATCGAAAAAAGATATGACGGTCAAGCTCGATCTCTACGAACGCCACCGCGTTAAGGAATACTGGATAGTAAACCCCGACGGCAAAAACATAATGGTTTTTAAGTTTGATAATAAGAGCAAAAAATATAAAAGACCCGAAAC
Source organism: bacterium ADurb.Bin243 (assembly GCA_002069765.1). Taxonomy (GTDB): domain Bacteria; phylum Muiribacteriota; class UBA9980; order UBA9980; family UBA9980; genus UBA9980. Next base: position 16,425 of record MWBZ01000016.1, on the reverse strand, counting down.
ATACTTTGCCGGCGATGAATTGAAGGCCGGAATTTTTAAGGATTTGAAAATTAATCTCGATGACGTGTTTAAGGAAGATTAACCGATTTAAAAATTCGGCGACAGAGTAAAGATTTTATCCGAACCTGATACCAAAACGCATGATTGTCAAGCTCAAACATTACGAGCGCCGTTGCGTCAAAGAATAGGGGTTTTTAATAAAAAATATTCACAATTATATTGACATTCATCCAGTTATAGTTATATAATAAATTAGTCATTACAAAACAAATAACAGAAATAAAGCTGAATTTAAAACACAAAAAAATTATTCATAGTTCAAGCTGTTCAAAATCAATATAAATAAGAGTACATTAAGCGGCTGATACAACCGCAAAAACAGGAAATATTAAATGTCTGATTTTAATAAAGTCGTTATAATGGGCCTTGGTTATATAGGGCTTCCCACCGCGGCTCTCATCGCGAGCAAAAGAGTCGCAGTCCACGGCGTAGACGTCCAGCCGAAAGTCGTAGAAAAAATAAATAAGGGTGAAATTCACATAGTCGAGCCCGATCTCGACGGCGTTGTTCGTCACGTCGTGCAGAACGGCTTTCTATGCGCAGCTCTCGAACCGGTGACTGCCGATGTTTTTATAGTAGCGGTGCCCACTCCTTTTAAAAACGATTACGAACCCGATATTTCATTCGTGGAAGCGGCTACGAAAATGGTCATACCTCATCTTCGCGAAGGCAATCTTTTTATAATCGAATCCACGAGTCCGATCAAAACCACCGAAAAAATGGCGGAGTTGATTTTTGAAAAAAGGCCGGAACTCAAAGATAAAATATTCATAGCGTATTGTCCCGAACGCGTTCTGCCCGGCCGTGTTCTTTACGAGCTGGAAAATAACGACCGCGTCATCGGCGGTATAGACGAGAATTCTACCCAGAAGGCTTTCGAATTTTATTCTATGTTCGTAAAAGGCAACCTTCACAAATCGAATTCGCGCACGGCCGAAATGTGCAAGCTCGTCGAAAACTCCTATCGCGACGTTAACGTGGCGTTCGCGAACGAACTTTCTATTATATGCGAAAAAGCTGATATTAACGTATGGGAGCTTATTAAGCTGGCCAACAGGCATCCGCGCGTCAAAATACTTCAGCCTGGCGCGGGCGTCGGCGGCCACTGCATAGCGGTCGATCCATGGTTTATCGTTTCGGATTTCAAAAACGAGGCAAAACTTATCAGAAGCGCCCGTGAAGTAAATAATTTCAAGTCCGACTGGGTCCTTGCGAGAATCAAAGAAGCATCCTGCGAGTTCGAAAAAAAGAACGGCCGCAAGCCGTTGATCGCCTGCATGGGCCTCGCGTTCAAGCCCGATATAGACGACCTGCGCGAATCGCCGGCGCTGCACATAGCGGAAAAACTGCACGCTGAAAAATTCAATATGACTGCCGTCGAGCCGAACCTTAAAGATCCCCGCAAGGGCCTGCCGATAGCCGATTCGGTTGAGAAGGCCGTCGCTGAGGCCGACATAATCGCGTTTCTCGTGGCGCACAAGCGATTCAAGCTGATCGCTTCCGACACGCTTAAAAACAAGATAGTCCTTGACTTCTGCGGGGTGACGAACTGATGCTGCAGGCCATAGTGAAAAAAGGCAGAGTTATTGCGGAGAATATTCCAGCGCCTATGGTTTCCGATGGTTGCGTGCTCATTAAAGTCGTCAATTCATGCATATCGGCCGGCACTGAAATGAGCGGAGTGAACGCGAGCAGCCAATCGCTTATAAAAAAAGCGCTCGAACAGCCTGAAAAGGTCATGAAAGCCTTCAATATGCTCAAAAACGAAGGGCTTTTGAGGACTTACGAAAAAATAAAAGGCAAGCTCGACGGAGGAAATCCTACCGGTTATTCAATAGCCGGCGTGGTTATAGCCGCCAGCAAAGGCGCCGGCGATTTCAAGCCTGGAGACCGCGTAGCGGCGGCTGGCGCCGGTATCGCGAATCATGCCGAATTCGTTGACGTGCCTGTCAACCTTGTCATGAAAGTACCCGAAGGGCTCGATTTGATCAAGGCGTCCTCCGTAACGCTCGGCGGCATAGCCATGCAGGGGCTCAGGCGCGCGGAGCTCGGCCTCGGCGAATTCTGCGTCGTAACGGGCGCGGGTATTTTAGGTCTGCTGACGCTGCAAATGCTTAAAATTTCAGGCGTTCGCTGCGCCGTGTCGGATATCGACGAAGCGCGGCTCGCGATCGCTAAAGAGCTCGGAGCCGAACTGACGATCAATCCTTCACGCGATAACGCAGTATCGGCTGTCGAGAACTGGACCGGCGGCCGCGGCTGCGACGCCGTCATTTTTACCGCGGCCACCGGCTCGAACGAACCGCTTTCGCAGGCGTTTAAGATGTGCAAGCGCAAGGGGCGCGTCATTTTGGTCGGCGTCAGCGGCATGGAGATCAAGCGTGAAGACATATATAACAAAGAGCTCGATTTCATGATATCCACCTCCTACGGCCCGGGACGCTACGACGCCAATTACGAGCAAAAAGGGCTCGACTATCCCTACGCTTACGTGCGCTGGACGGAGAACCGCAATATGACCGAATACCTCAGGCTGCTGAGCGCCGATGCGGTGAAACTCGACAAAATAATCAACGGAATCTATCCGATAGAAAAAGTCGGCGACGCTTTCGAATCGCTCAAGTCTGGCTCGCCCCGGCCGCTTATGGTCATCCTCGACTACGGCCGCTTCGAAGAGGCCCGTCTGCACGATTATCTGAGCCACGAGAGAAAGACCGTCACCTGCGTCAAACGCCCGCAGACCGGTGTCGTCAATGTTGCGCTGATAGGCGCCGGAGGGTTTGCCACCGGAATGCATCTGCCGAATATGAATAAAATGCGCGATAAATATCGGCTTTACGCGGTCGCCAACCGCACCGGACATAAGGCCCAGGCGGTCGCTCTTCAGTACGGCGCGGATTATTCGACAACGAACGTCGATGAGGTCCTTGCCGACTCAAAGGTGGACCTGGTCATGATATGCACCCGTCACGACAGTCACGCCGGGCTCGCGCTTAAATCGCTGCGGGCCGGCAAGAACGTATTCGTCGAAAAGCCGCTGGCGACGACCGACGATGAATTGAAGGCTGTCTGCGATTTTTACTCGGACGCTTCGATCGTGAACAAACCGTTGCTGATGACGGGCTTTAACAGGCGTTTCAGCAGGTACGCCGCCGAAATTAAAAAGCATACCGATAGGCGCATCGGCCCGCTTCTCATCCGCTATCGCATGAACGCCGGTTTCATCCCTCTCGACAACTGGGTCCACGAGTCCGGCGGCAGGATCGTCGGTGAATGCTGCCACATTATCGACCTGATGACATTTTTCACCGGCGCCGTCGTGGAAAGCGTCGGCTGCGAATCGTTGTCTCCTTCAGAAGCGAAGTTTTCAGCGGCCGACAACAAATCGATCACTTTGAAATACAAAGACGGGTCCGTTTGCTCCATCGACTACTTCGCCGTCGGCGGCAAAAGCCTCCCCAAGGAATTCATGGAAGTGCATTTCGACGAAAAATCGATCGTGATGGAAGACTACAAATCGCTCAAAGGCTACGGCCTCCAGCTCGATGAAATAAAGACGCCCATAAGTGAAAAGGGACAGTTCGAAGAACTTGAGGCCCTCTACAGAACGCTCAGGGGCGAAGGCACGCGCTGGCCGATCGAGTTGTGGGACATGGCGCAGACGACGAAGATAAGTTTTTTATAGAGCGCAATGGAATTAATAAATAATAGTCAGTTTAATATTGGATACATTTGCTCGAAGCTACAATGCCTGAGCGGGCGTGCCGATAAGACAGCTTTTAAATTTATAACGAATAAATTCGCTGAATTTGAATTCAGTTTTAACGACCTTGAAATCAACACGAATAAATTCGCTAATTTATTAAAAAAAATAGGCATAGTCAAAGGTGATATCATTTTTACGCTTTTGACGAAGTCGCCAGAACAATTTTTTTCATTTATTGGTTCGCTGAAACTTCAGGCTATTATAGGTACTCTTTTCTCTAATTTTGGTGAAGATGCTTTGTATGACCGCCTTAGTGATTCTCGGGCGAAAGTATTGATTACCAAAAAGTCATTGCTGAAAAAAATATTGAAAATTCATCATAACCTTCCCGAATTGAAGTTTATCATCGTCACTGATATCGAAGAAGATATTTCAGAAAATATCTTGAGCTATGGCAAATTAATGAGTCAGGTTTCGGAAAAGTTCGAAGTTGAAGTTACACATCCCGACACGCCTTCGGTCATTCACTACACTTCAGGTTCTACCGGCAAGCCGAAAGGCGTTCTTCATGCTCATCGTTCAATACTCACTCAGCAAATGACTTCCAGAGAAATTCTCAAGCTCAACCAGGATGAAAAATATTGGTGTACCGCCGATCAGGGCTGGGTGACAGGGACGTCTTACGGTATAATCGGCCCCTGGAGCCTTGGAGTTACGCAAATTCATTTTGAAGGGGCTTTTAATGCCGCGAGTTACCTTAAATTGCTTGAAAAAGAAAAAGTTACGATATGGTACACTGCCCCTACGCTTCTCAGGATGCTAATGCTCTCTGACGAGGACTTTTATGCGCGCTATGATTTGAGTTCATTAAAGCATATTTTCAGCGTGGGCGAACCGTTGAACCCTAAAGTGATAGACTGGTCGAGAAGTGTTTTAAATAAAGAGATTTACGATACCTGGTTTCAAACTGAGACGGGTGCGATAATGATCGCTAATCGCCCAGAAATGCCAGTAAAGCCTGGGTCAATGGGTAAGGCCGCACTGCCAGAGATCAAGCCGGCGATATTGTCTAAAGGCAACAACTGTCTTGAACCGCCGAATAATGTCGGGAATTTATGCATCGAAAAAGGTTGGTCCTCGATGTTTTTGACATATCTTAATAATGCCGGTACATATGACGGCAAGTTTATTAACGGATATTATTATACCGGCGATGAAGCTAAAATGGATGCAGATGGGTATTTCTGGTTTATAGGCCGCAGCGACGACGTTATTAACACAGCGGGACATTTGATTTCCCCGTTTGAAATCGAAAGCGCCATGCTCGAAGTTCCTGAAGTGCTGGAAGCGGCAGCGGTAGCCGTTCCTGATGAAATCCTTTTTGAAGCGATAGTAGTTTTCGCGAAGGTAAAAGAAGATGTCGGTGACGTAGAAGAACTAAAACTGAAAATAAGATTGTTTTTATCGAACCGGCTATCGACGGTAGCTACGCCGAAAGATGTTGTGATTATAGAAAGTATTCCGAAAAACAAAAGCGGCAAAATTATGCGCCGCGTATTAAAAGCCGGATATCTCGGGACTACAGCCGGGGATACTTCTACAATTGAAGATTTTTAAAGCAAAAGGAAGTTATTTAATGAGTGTATCTGATGAATTGAATAAAATATTCAGGGAAGTTTTTGATGACGTTTCCATCACGGTGAATGATTCCACCACTGCCGATGGCATTGAAGGCTGGGATTCACTTTCACATATTAATCTTATAGTTGTCATCGAAAAAAGGTTTGGGATTAAATTCAGTGCCAAGGAATTGCTGACCTTTAAAAATGTGGGTGATTTGAAAGTGGCTATTGAACAGAAAATAATGAGGTAATTGATAGTTGGTTTTTAATTCAATTGGTTATTTGTTTTTTTTGATAATATCATTCATCGTTTTTAATTTAATTCCGCAAAATAATAAAATTAAATTCTTGCTTTTTGTAAGTCATTTATTCTATTTTTTTGTTCATCCGTTATGCCCTTTTATATTACTTTTTGTTTCGTATACAGGTTACCATTATGCAATTAGAATACATAATTCAATTTACGATAACGATAAATTTCATTTTCTAAAAATCGGTATCATTATTAATTTGCTAATACTATTTTCTTTTAGATATATTTCAGATATATTTTGTTTAATTAATTTTCTGAGTGATTTGGGAATTCGTTTTGAAAAAGGTTCGGCTATAACTCTGATCGGCGTCTCATTTTTTACATTTCAGAACATTTCTTATCTTATTGACACCTATCTGGAAAAAATCAATCCTGAATCTCAATTCTCTTTTTATGCTCTTTATATGTCCTTCTTTCCAAAAATGTTACAAGGCCCAATTGAAAGAGCGGAATACCTGATACCTCAATTCAAAAAGAAATATGTGTTTGATTATGAACGGCTAAAGAGCTCCCTCCAGCTTTTTTTCTGGGGATTGTTCAAAAAAATTGTGATTGCGGATAAATTTGCGGTTATAGTCTCAAATGTATTTGATTTTGATCCTTCTGCTAATCAAAGCGGTGCGTTGATTATCGCGATTTACATATATGCCGTTCAAATTTATGCGGATTTTTCAGGTTATACTGATATGGCGATTGGTAGTGCCAGACTTTTTGGAATTGAACTGACGGATAATTTTAATTTACCATATTTGGCTGTTTCAATTCAAGATTTTTGGAAAAGATGGCATATAACTTTATCAAGCTGGATATTGGACTATCTGTTTAAGCCTTTACAAATAAAATGGCGGAATTATGGCGATTATGGACTCGTAGCCAGTCTTGTAGTTACTTTTTTAATTTGCGGTTTATGGCATGGTTTGACGGTAAATTACATTATATGGGGAATGTTCCATGGGCTATTTATTTCATTGTCTTATCTTACTAATAAAAAATGGTTGAAGTTTTGTAAAAAAAACTTGAACGATAAAATTACTTATTTATTTGACGTTACAATTACGTTTAATGTAATCTGCTTCTCATGGCTTATATTCAGAATTTCTAAAATTGATGATTTGTTTTTGATCGTGAAAAAAATATTAAGTGATCTGGTTAATTTTTCTGTCTATCTTCGCGGGCATCACATCGGTTTTTCTCCAGATTTAAAGGTGTTGTTTATCGTATATGTAATAATAGAGTTGTTAAGAACAAGAATTAATTTTAAGCAATATATTGACGATTCACATATCGTTATAAGATGGGCCTTGTATTATGCAGTATTGTTTAGTATATTGAATTACTCAATGGATGACACCGAATTTATTTATATGCAGTTTTAGGGTATGATGAAACGAAAAAAAATAATTAAAATACTTCTATTTCCAATACCGTTTTTGCTGTTATTCTTAATTAATTTTTTTGTCGATCCCTTCAATTTTAATGGATTGCTTGATATGGGTTTGAATAAGGCCAATGTATCATATAACAGCAACCACAGATTGTGGAAAATTGTAGAATTTCATAAAAAACCTTATCCGAATATTTTACTTGGTGATTCCAGAATCAATAATTTTGATACGAAATATATTAAAAGTCTCACCGGCGAACAGTATTATAATTTTGCATATAACGGGTGTACTCTGGATGAAATAATAGATACGTTTTGGCTGGCCGCTAATTATTCTAAGATAAAGAATGTCTATATAGGCATAAATTTTAATCTGTTCAATCGCTATAACAATATGAACTTAGTCAAGGAATCCGTTAAAAGACTCGAATGTCCGATATTAAAATATTACTTCAATTTTTGGATTTTTAAAGTATCCTTAAATAATTTACTTTTTAAATTTTGCGGCCTGAACATATATTCAGAAAAAATTAATATGTCAAAAGAGGACTTCTGGCTTTATCATTTGAAGGAAATAGTTCCAAGTTTTTATAAAAAATACTCATTTCCAAAAAACAATATTGAAAATTTGTTCAAGATCAAAAAATATTGTAATGATAACGGAATTAATTTATTCTTCATTATTCCTCCTACGCATGTTGATTCGCAAATTATAGTAAGGGAATTTAATTTATCAAGCTCTTACGATCGGTATAAAAGAATTTTAAAAGAAATTTCGCCCGTGTTTGATTTTGAACTAGAAAATGAGATGTGTAAGAATAAGGATAATTTCAGTGACCCTTTTCACTTTAACAGAAAAATAATGCTGGAATTATGTGATAAAATTTTTAAGTAGTTGTTGAAAATCTCTACTATTTATGCTATAATTTATTAACAATTTTTGATAGTCAAATATGAGATCAATTATAGGGAATATGCATTACTATTTGCATTACGTCATTGGATGGTTTTGATGATTATTTTAGGCATATCGGCTTATTACCACGACAGCGCGGCCTGCCTGGTCAGCGACGGTAAAGTAATAGCGGCAGCGCAGGAAGAAAGATTCACGCGAAAAAAGCAGGATCACAGGTTTCCCGTTCATTCCATAAAATATTGCATGCGGGAAGCGAAGATAAAACTCGCGCAGCTCGATAAGATCGTATTTTATGAAAAGCCTCTCACGAAGTTCGAACGCCTGCTTGAAACATATATTTACTATGCTCCAAGGGGCTTTTCGTCATTTTTAATGGCGATTCCGGTGTGGCTCAAAGAAAAGTTGTTTCTGAAAAAAACTATTATAAGCGAGCTTCAGAAAATCGAGGATCATCCTTTTGAAGAAAAAATGCTGTTTACTGAACACCATCAGTCTCATGCGGCTTCTGCTTTCTATCCGTCGCCTTTTGAAAAAGCCGCTATTCTGTGCATCGATGGCGTAGGTGAATGGGCTACGAATACCGCATGGACCGGCGACGGCAAGAATATATCGCCTCTGTGGGAAATAAGGTTTCCTCATTCGCTGGGCCTGCTATATTCGGCGATCACATATTATACCGGGTTCAAAGTCAATTCCGGTGAATATAAGGTCATGGGTCTGGCCCCTTACGGAAGGCCGGTTTATGTTCAGACGATTCTTGACAATCTCATAGACGTCAAGGATGACGGTTCTTACAGGCTGAACATGGATTATTTTAACTATTGCACGGGCCTTACAATGACGAACGAAAAGTTTAACAGTCTTTTTGGCGGCCCGCCACGCGAGCCCGAAACTAATCTCACTCAGAAAGAGATGGATCTTGCAAGGTCGGTGCAGGAAGTGACTGAAAATATAATGATGAAGCAAGCGTTTTCGCTCCACAAGGAAACCGGCTGCGAAAATTTATGCCTTGCCGGAGGCGTCGCGCTTAACTGCGTCGCCAACGGAAAAATTCTTCGGCAGGGTCCTTTCAAAAATATCTGGATACAGCCCGCGGCCGGCGATGCTGGCGGCGCCTTAGGAGCGGCTCTTGCCGCATGGTATGACAGCCCCGGTTCGGAACGAAAAATTACCGGCACTACCGACGGCATGGGCGGCGCATATATGGGCCCGTCTTTTGCTAAAGATGATATCAAAAAATTTTTGGATGACAATAAGCTGCCGTACACATACCTCGAAGATGGTCAACTTTATTCTCGCGTAGCGCAGGATCTGAAGTCCGAAAAAGTGATCGGATGGTTTAGCGGCCGCATGGAATTCGGGCCCCGCGCTCTGGGTTCGCGAAGCATAATCGGCGACGCGCGCTCGAAAAAGATGCAGTCCGTGATGAACCTTAAAATCAAATATAGAGAATCATTCCGTCCGTTCGCGCCTTCGGTTCTTCGCGAAAGGGTAAATGATTATTTTGAAATGGACGTTGACAGCCCATATATGCTTCTCGTGGCCGATGTTCAGAAGAAGCGCCGTATTGACTTGAACGAAAACGAACAGAAATTATGGGGGATTGAACTTCTTAATATACCGAAATCTGATATTCCCGCCATCACTCATGTCGATTATTCCGCCAGGGTCCAGACGGTTCATAAAGAAACCAATCCCAGGTACTATTCGGTGATCAAGGAATTCGAGAAACTTACGAATTATGGTGTTATTGTAAATACTTCGTTCAACGTCCGGGGAGAACCGATCGTCTGTTCGCCGCAGGACGCGTACCTGTGCTTCATGAGAACCGAAATCGACACTCTCGTGCTCGAGAATTTTGTTCTTGAAAAGACTAACCAGCCCAAGTTAAAAGATGATAAAGAGTGGATGAAAGAGTTCGAACTGGACTGAACCGTGATGAAAAAAAACAAAGTAAAAGTAGCTATTGTTTTTTATCTGCTGCTTGCATTTTTACTGCTTGCGATTTCCGAAACGGGATTTTATCTTCTGGAAAAATATAGCTTTCAGATACGGAAATCATTAAATTTAATTTCCTCGCAGCAGGCACAGCTTGAAAAATACAAGACTTATGAAGGCTCGAAGGACGGTCTTTGGCGGCTGCAGCCCGGTTATAGCTTAACTCTTTCTCAATTGATAAATGAAAAAGCTGAAAGCGGTCACTCGTTAGCCGTTAAATCGCTGAACGATTTGAAAAGCAAATATAACTTGTCTTCAGATGAGATTTTGATCAGAATCAACAGTTCGGGTTTTAGGGGGACTGAAATCGATTATAGCCCGTCTTGCCGGAAAATACTCGCAATAGGCGATTCATGCACTTTTGGCACGGCGATAGAAAAGTTCACATATCCAAGCGTTATGGAAAAGGAATTAAAACGGGCGGGGAAAGAAGTTAAAGTCATAAACGGAGGAATTGAAGGATATTCGCCCAAAAATGTTCTTTCGTACATTGACAGTTATACCAGGATCAAACCCGAAATCGTAGTTATTTATATAGGTTGGAACGCTTTATATGCTGAAAAATTTTTGAAGGGTGCCGAAAAGTATTCGCACACGGTTTCATTTTTAAAAAGAATATTCAACAAACGCAAAGCTATCGACCTGTTTGCCAAGCCGAAATTTTACGAAACTCAATCCGTCGAGCTCAAAGAATATGAAAATTATGTGCCCGGATTTATGGATGATGTTGAAAAAATAATAGCAAATATGAAGACCGTGAGCAAAACAATATTCATAGTGACGCTGCCCGGCCTTTATATTACCGGCGAAGTTCCGTCCGAAAAAGCCATGAAAAAGGGCCATCTTCCCGAATATACCAGCAATCCAATGGTTCTGGCGAAGATTACGGAAAGGTATAACAATGAGCTCAGGCTGTTGGCCGAAAAAGAGCACGTACAATTGATCGATCTGCATGAATGGAGTCTGAAAACTCTACGTCCCCGGGAAGCATATTTTAACGATTCGGTGCACCTCACGGAAGAGGGGCAGGAAATGATAGGCAAACACCTGGCCGAAGTCATATGCGAAGCGATAAAATGAGTTAGAGCAATAAGAAGGGAAATTAATGATATGTCAAAAAAAATAGAAAAAAAAGATCTGAAGGCATTCGGGCTTGTATTCGGCCTGATTTTTCTTGTAATTTGCCTGTGGCCCGCCATTTTTCATTCGCTTCAAATAAGAAACTGGGCGCTCGGAGTATCCGGGCTGTTTTTGATTCCCGCCTTTTTCTCACCAGCAGTTCTTGCTACGCCATATAAAATCTGGATGATCATTGGAAAAGCTCTCGGATGGATAAATACCAGGATAATTCTCGGGTTGATATTTTTCGGCGTAATGATGCCGTTAGGCTTTGTGATGAGGATCTTCGGTTATAATCCGCTGGCCATCGGTTATGACGCGGGCTTGAAGACATATTTTGTAATGTTACCGAAGGATAAAGCTATCTCACTGAAAAAACAGTTTTAGCGCAAGAGGAGTACGGAACCGTGCTGTCATTTTTTAAGGAATTGTGGGAATTCGCCAAGGAAAGAAAGAAGCTTTGGTTGATACCGATCATTCTTCTGCTTCTTCTCCTTGGAGTTCTGATCATATTTACTGAAGGAAGCGTTATAGCGCCTTTCATTTATACATTATTTTAATTTTGGAAGAAGGTTCGAAATGTGCGGAATTGTCGGAGCGCTGGCCTTTAATAACAGCAATTTCGAAGTGGACGAAAATTATATATTGAAAATGCGCGACACCATGGTCCATCGCGGGCCCGACGGCGGCGGTTTATGGATTTCCTCCGACCGGAAAGTTGGTTTGGGTCACCGCAGGCTTTCAATAATAGATCTGTCGGCGGCCGCAGACCAGCCGATGTGCAACGAAGACGGCACGCTGTGGATAGTATTCAACGGTGAAATATATAATCATGCAGAAATCCGCAAAGAATTGATGGCGATCGGCGGCCATGTCTGGAAAACTGATCATTCCGATACTGAGATGATACTTCACGCCTTTGAGCAGTGGGGAATCGACTGCATACATAAATTTCGCGGCATGTTCGCGATCGGTCTCTGGGACGCCTCAAAGAGCGAATTATGGCTTATACGCGACAGAATGGGAGTGAAGCCTCTTTACTATAGTATTCATGACGGCAGGATCGTTTTCGCCTCGGAAATCAAGGCGTTGCTGAAAGACCCAGGGCAGAAGCGAGTTCTCAACGAAGCGGCCGCGTATCACTATTTGTCTTTTCTGACGGCTCCGGCGCCGTCAACGCTGTTTGAAGGGATAAAAAAACTTCCAAATGCAAGCTGGCTGAAAATAAGTTGCGATGGAACGCTCCGGCAGTCGAAGTACTGGGATATGCTCGATAACGCAAGCTCTCTTGCCGATAAATCCGAAAACGAAATAGCGGCAATGATCTTGGAAGAGCTCAGAACTTCGGTGAAGTTGAGAAAGATCAGCGACGTTCCGGTAGGTGTTTTTCTTTCGGGCGGAATAGATTCAAGTACCAACGCCGCTCTTTTTTCAGAAGGCGAAACGACAAAGGTTAAGACTTTTTCAATTGGATACGAAGGAGAATATTCCAGCTACAAAAACGAGTTGTATTACGCCCGAAAGATCGCCGGCCTCGTCGGCGCGGAACATCATGAAAAGCTTCTGACTCAGAAGGACTTAATGGAATTTTTGCCGGAAATGATACATCTGCAGGATGAACCGATCGGCGATCCGGTATGTTTTCCGGTGTATTTTGTCTCGAAGCTGGCCCGGGACAATGGCGTCGTGGTATGCCAGCTTGGCGAAGGCGCGGACGAGCTGTTCTGCGGCTATCCCGGCTGGAAGACTTCCCTGCATCTGCAAAAAATCGGGGGCTGGCCCATTCCCACATTCCTAAAATCGGCTGTAATGCACATAGCGTCGATTTGGGGCAATGTAACGGACATGAAATTCGAAAAACTACGCCGGAACATTAATGATCAGCCGGTTTTCTGGGGCGGCGCTGACGAGTTCTCCGAGTTTCAAAAAAAGAGACTCCTGTCGAAAAGAATGAAAAAACAATTCAAAAACTTTACTTCCTGGGAGCCCGTCAAAAAAATTTATTCGGCATACAAAGAAAAGGCGCGCGATAATTCGATTTTGAATTGGATGACTTACCTCGATCTGAATTTCCGCCTGCCCGAACTGCTGCTGATGCGCGTCGATAAAATGGCCATGGGGGTCAGTCTCGAGGCCAGGGTGCCGTTTCTGGACCATAAATTCGTTGAGCTCGCGATGGGCATCCCCGAAAAAATTAAAACGCGGAACGGCGTTTTGAAGTATATTTTGAAAAAAGCTGTACGCGGGGTGATTCCCGATGAAATCATCGACAGGCCGAAGCAGGGTTTTGGCGTGCCCGTTCGCGAGTGGCTTTTCAGCGGCCTTGGCGCGGAAGTGAAACGCGAGATCAAAGATTTTTGCGCAAAGACTGATTATTTCGATAACGACGAAATGACTAAGTATATCGAAACTTCCGGCCTGGCGAATTCGTGGTATATTTATAATTTTGTTTTATGGTGGAAAAAAAACATATACAGTTGAACTGAAATGCCGAGGGTTTGGTTTTTATGATGTTCATCAGAAAATTATTGAAAAATACTTTTTTTCACGATGTTGTGAATTATATACGCGCTCTGATTCCATACCGGTATAAAATACTGGACGCGGACTTTTTCCGGTTTACTGAAACTCTTTTTGAAAATGAAAACAAATCTTACGAGCAAATGCTTCATTTTCAGTTCGAAGCATTGAAGGCTCAAGTGGAAAAAGCTTACAGGTTTTCCGATTTTTATTATCAAAAGTATAATCTTGGAGGCTTCAACCCCTCACAACTTAAAAATTTCGACGACATCGCCCGGATTCCAATGCTCACCAAATCCGAAGTTCGTGAAAATGTAGAAAAAATGCTTGTCGTTAACGACCGTAAGAATCTGATCGCCGGATATACCAGCGGCACTACCGGAAAGGCATTGAAGCTATACGCGAGTCCTGTAACATTTTCCAGAGAGTTGGCCGCCGTATTATATCAGTGGAGCCGCATAGGTTTCAGGCCGGGTGACTGGCGAGTGGAATTGAGGGGTTTTGTGGAAGGCGATATGGATTATGTAGAGCTCTCATGGGAAAATGTATTAAGAATCAACATCATAAAATTGTCTTCGAAGAATATCAGAAATGTATTCCAGAAGATAAAAAGAATTAAATGCGTTTTCATACACGGATATCCTTCAGCGATATACAAGTTCACAAAACTGCTCATCGAGGCTGGACTGACGCTTAAAGTGAGAGGCGTTTTTCTGGCGTCGGAAGTCCTTTATGACTGGCAGTTGTCTTTGATTGACGGCTACTTTAAAGGCGCGGATATGATAGCGCATTACGGCCAGGCCGAAAAGATCGTCCTTGGGGCGTGGGACCGCGGTATCAGAAAATATAATTTTATTCCCACGTATGGTTATCTGGAACTCGATGATGCAACAGACGAGATAATAGGAACAGGATTTATCAACGATGTAATGCCGATTATCAGATATAAGATGACAGATACGGCCAGCGGATTTTCGAAGATTCCCGAGTCATCAAAAATGCTATTTCCGGTTGTGGAAAAAATAATCGGCCGCCAGGGGGATTTCACGCTCAATGAAGGCGGAAACCTGATACCGCCAGCTATAGTCACATTCCCTTTCAAGCAGCTTACGGTGATAACTGCCTGCAAGTTGATTCAAAACGATATTAACGTTTTCGACCTGATAGTCGAAGGGCCCAGGACGTCGGAACTTTCTGCAGAAGCAAGCGGAGTGGTCAAAGGGCTGAAGAAAATATATGGAAAAAATGCCGTTTTTAAAATAATTGTTATGGAAAAAATTCCTGTAGACAAAAGTGGAAAATTCAGATGGATAGAATGCAAAATCAACAGGTAATAGTATTTCTTAATATTATGGCTAAATTAATTAAAGGGTATCGAATAATTTGAGTTCAATCGACTTTATAAAAAAATCAATCAAATTTTCATTTACTTCGGTTATTTCTTTCATGATCAGCATACTGACCGTACCTATAATGACTCGCCTGTATGCGCCAGAGCAGCTCGGTCATATCAACATGTTCAATACAGTTTCTTCATTTTGTTTTTACTTTGCGCTTTTTGGCTTTGATCAATCTTTTTTTCGTTTTTACAACGAGCCGCCGAAAAACATATCCATTAAGAACCTGTTTACCTATTGCATTAACATAACAGCCATAATTTTTTCAATATTGATAGTAGTGCTATATTTCTTCAGAAATGATCTGTCACAGATAATTTCTGACAATAATCATATGTATATTTTCATGTTGATCTGTATTAATATATTTGCGATGGTAATAATAAGATATTCATCACTGATATTTTTACTCGAGCAAAAGGCCTTGTATTATTCAATACAGGGCCTTCTTGTTATAGTCGCATCAAAACTGGTTGCGATAATCATCGGTTTTGTCAGACCTGATTATTTTTCGGTGCTCGTGGTTATGAACATAGTGCTGTTGATAATGTCACTTATGTATTTGATTAATTTAAGAAAAATGTATGATTTCAATTGTACTTGTTTTGACATGGAAGTTATTAAAAATATGGCTTATTACTCTCTGCCTTTAATGCCATTGACCGTCATTTCCTGGTTCAACGACGCTTTGTCGAATCTGGTACTTAGAAAGAATCTGGGGTTTCACGAGGTCGGCATCTATTCTTCAGGCGTTTCTGTTGCCTCTTTGATTTCGATTGTGCAGGTAGGGTTCAATACTTATTGGGGAACCTATGTTTACGCCAATTATAAAACCGATAATCACAGAATACAGATGGTGAACAGGTATATTACCTTTTTGCTGGTTACTTTCGCAATATTGATAATGATCTTTCAAGATTTGATATATATAATAATTGGGCCAAAATATTTTGCATCGAAACTTTTTTTTTCGTTTTTGATCGTATCACCGATATGTCTTACGATTTCAGATACTACAGGGATTGGAATTGGTATATCGAAAAAATCATATTTGCATTTAATTTCGACTTCCGCTTCGGCGATCTCCAATCTTGTTCTTTGCCTGCTGCTGCTTCCGATAATGGGAATCGCAGGAGCTGCCGTGTCTGCGGCTACATCATCCTTGATAATGTTAGTATTGAGAACATATATAGGTGAGAAATATTATAAGTGCGTTCAAAATTATAACTTGCTTATCTTTACAGTATTTGTGCTTGTGTTTTCCTCCATTATCAGTTATTTATTTAACGATAGCGCCATAATTCGTTTGGCACTGCTTACTCCGCTGTTTTTAATTATGATAAAGTTATATAACAAAGAAGCTATAAAAATAATAACAGATTTGAAACAG
>MWBZ01000015.1 GCA_002069765.1 bacterium ADurb.Bin243 | reverse complement strand
GATACGGCCAGCGCAAGCGGCCCCAAGATCGTTCGAGTAAAAGGATATCTAAAAATGCAGGGATCGGCACTTTCTGTTCAACGTTCAAAAAAACCAGTGAAAAGACGTGCACGCATTCCTGAATGTCTTTATAAATAATCGTTAGCTCTTATATTTTTTTGCTAATAAAATTATAAAAAATAAAACAAAGTATGTCAAATTTGTTGAAAATGCCCGTCTTGCCGCAAGACGGGGTCTGCGGCCCGGAAGAGCCGGAGAACGAAGAGGCCCGCAACCCGGGAGAAGGGATCTATAAGGAATATTGACAATTTATCTCCCTAACCCGCGCCGCTGGCGCGACCTATCCCACAGGGAAAGAGGTAGGAACGAATATGGATTTTTTAAAGAACCATTTAAATTTTAATGTTTAATTTTATTATACAAGAGAATAGAGAACAGATGAGGAATTTTGATGATCAGAACAGTCATTAATTAATTTAAAACTTATTTGAATTTGTAAAAGGCAGCCTCTCGCCGTCCGTAGAAAACGATTGACAAAGTGAACCAAAAGTGATACACTTATATTGAGGTGATTACTATGCCGACGAAAAACCCCAGACTCAATATAGTCCTCGAGCCGGACACTTTTGGGATTATAAAAAGAATAGCGGCTAAAGAAAAAGTATCTATGTCGCTTAAGGCCCGCGAGCTTATTAAAAACGCTCTGGAACTATGCGAAGATATGGCGCTCGTAGCCGAAGCCGATAAACGAAACTCGACGTTTAACCGCAAAAAAGCAAAAACACACGATGATATATGGAAAAGTTAAGTTACGAAATTATATATCATCACGAAGTTAAAAACGATATAGCCATGATTCCGGCAAATATAAGAGGCCGAATCAAAATGGCTATCGAAACAAGGCTTATGACCGAGCCTTTAAAATATGGAGCTCCGCTTCGTGGAACTCTTAAAAAATACTGGAAACTTAGAGTGGGCGATTACAGAATTGTGTATGAAGTGTCGGAAGCCGAAGTCATAATCTATAAAATAGCTCACAGACGCGAAATCTACGAAGAAAGCGGTTTGATAAAAAGAATATTAAATTAATATGGTTTAAAATAGTTAAATAGATAACTTCCCCGGCTTGTGAAAATGGGCCGGGGAACTTTTATTAGAGAACAGTGAACAGAGAATAGAGAACAGATGAGGATTTTTGACGATCAGAACAGTCATTAATTAATTCAAAAATTATTTGAATTTGTAAAAAGCAGCTTCTCGCCTTCCGTGGCTCCGGCTCCGCTATGCGCTTGAAAAAATCGGCGGCCGGCCTTTGAAGTTTAAAAACGCAAAATAGAGCTCGCGGGGCGAGCCCCGGCCTTCACTATCCACTATCCACTCTACACTATTCACTGATATGCTACCCGCACTAAATGAAAAAGAGCCAAACATAATAAACCGTCACATAGAAGAATTCCCTTAAGAAATGTATCTTTTACTTGATATCGTCGAAGTTGGTGAGCTCTGAAAATGTGATCGCGTTATCCGTAAAATATAAGCCGTTAATCAGCCCCAACTCGTATTTAAAGGCGGCCAGCGATTTAGTGCACGCGCCAGCCGCGTCGATTAAGTTGGCTCTCGCGATAGTCAGCCTGTCCTGAAGGCTTATTAAATCTATAGATGAACTGTTTTTTCTGGAGTATTTTTTAGCTTCGTTTCTAACGCTCTTTTCATAAGCTTCGACCGATTTTTTAGCCGATTCAAGCGATTCGGCGGACTTGATAAGGTCCGACAGCGCGATCGCCACGCTCGACCGGATTCGTTTTTTCATGGTTTTGACTTTAGCGGCCTGCTGGTCATGAGAGGCTTTTTGCTGTTTAAGCCTGCCTTTGGCGGCGTTATTGGCGCAAGGCCATTCATAGACCAGCGAAGCTTTCGCGTTGGCGCCGTTAATGTTGCGGTTTAACGCCTTAAAAGCTTCCGCCTGCGAAGTTCCCTCGGAAATCCCGTTATATCCTCCGCCGATTTGAAGATCGATTGCGGGTTTTACGGAATCTTCGGCGGAGATGAGATCGAAACCCGCACTTTCAAGGCGCTTCTGGCAGGCGAGAAAATCCGGCCGGGTTTGAAAAGCTTTATTCAGATAAATTTCAAGACTTGAAAAATCGCTTTTTTTAACGCAGTTCGTAAATACGGGGAATTCGTCGACGGGCTTGAAAAGAGTCATCGGCTTTTCGTCGTACAATCCCATTAAGAGTTTTAAATTTTCGCCGGCTTCGTTGAGAGCGTTTTCGAATTGTATCTTTAAATTGATGTTTTCATTTAAACTGCCTATGAGAGCGGAAAGTTCTTCTTTATGAATACGCCCTTTTTTAAAAAGCGCCTGCGCTTCATTCATCGTTTTTTCGGACTCGATTACGGCTTGTTTTAAAATTTCGAGCTTGCGATAGATCACGCAATAATCCCAGTAGGCGTTAACCGTTTTTAAAACCGTGGCGGCTAAATCAGAACTATAATCGAGCCTGCTTGCGCCGAGGGAAGCCGAAGCCGATTTTTCGGCGGCCGTGGCGGCAGCAGCGCCCTTGCCTCTGGCTAAAGGCACGGTTACCGATATATTAACGTTGCCGGTGTTGTGTTTTTTTTCGGTCGGAATTTTATTGTCGAGCTCCTGAAGCGAAGATATGCTTACGTTATAAGTATTGCCGGTGCGCTTTTTCTGAGTATAATTTAAATTATAACTTGTATTCGTTTCGGCCGATTTGCCGCCCGCGTATTCATCGTTATCATCTGAAAACAGCCCTTTTTTTGAGTTGACGTATGAAACCGAATTAGATACGCTCGTATCAAAAGCCCCCGAAGCCGATTGAAGAGCGCCTTCACTGATTTCGACCTGCTTCGAAGAAACGAATAAATCGGTATTGTTTTCAATCGCCGTTTTAACGGCCGATTCGAGCGTGATAATATTTTCTTCAGTCTGGCCGGCGAAGCAATAGCCGCTTAAAATTAAATTAATAACGAAATAAAGAAAAGAAAAAGTTAAAAAAGAAGGAAATAACGCCTTTACGGTTTTTGGGCTCATGAATATCATTAAAAATACCTCTAATTTTAAAAATATCTTTTAGATTTATAATTGAAACTTATTATACTTTTTTAAAAATTAAATGTCAATTAAATTGGTCGATTAAATCGGATAATTAAAATCCTTGAATTAAAAGTTTGAATATGGTATAATAATTTCACGTTAAAAGTATGTTTTTGAATTTACGGAAAAGCCGTCGAAAATCTATATTGTATGAAGTAAATGACGGCGGCCGGTAAATCGATTAAAAATCTAAAAGTAAAAAGAAAGAGGACGTTCAATGAAAAATCTGGTAATTTTAGTTGTGGTAATTCTAGCGGTGGCGGGAGCTTTTTATATAATGAAACCCCACCTGGCTCCCATGGAAAGCGAATATCTCGATTTCAAACTCGGCGCTAAAGCGAGCCCCGAAATGAAAGCCACCGAAGAAGCCCTGCAGTTTAAAACAAAAGGCGAAATCTATTACAGCATATTCTCTAAAAAACCTTTTGAAAACGATTGCACTATCGAAGTGGTAATAAAAAATATGGCCGACCTGTCAAAAGTCGCTTTCAGCGAAAAACTCGGCACGACCGATAAAAAAATCCTGCGCC
The DNA here is from genome assembly GCA_002069765.1 of bacterium ADurb.Bin243. GTDB lineage: Bacteria > Muiribacteriota > UBA9980 > UBA9980 > UBA9980 > UBA9980. The sequence goes on along the minus strand of MWBZ01000015.1, from coordinate 70,707 downwards.
CCATCAATCCGGTCAACTCCGAAATCGCCGGCAACTTTGCGATAGAAATCGTTAAAGACGGCGCCGTGATCGCAAGAAAGCTTTTCGCGGTGAGCGATAACGCAGCTGCCCCGGCGGCTGCTCCAGCCTCCGCCCCCGCGCAGGCTCCGGCTCCTGCAGCACCAACGACTCCCGCTACCGGCGAAGTTAAGGTAGAAGCTCCTGCCGCGCCGGCTACGGTCGAAGTTAAAACTAACTAATCCGTTAGAAGCAAAAAAACTTAAATTTATACAAAAGACGGCCGAAAGGCCGTCTTTTGCGTTTTTTCACGGTAAGCCGGTTTTAAGTTAAAAAGCGCGGTAAATTAATTTACATAATGGATTATTTATGCTATAATGGTTTGGGCCCGTTTGTAAAACCGATTTTTTCTAATAGTCATTAATGCCGCGAGGTGAATATATTATTAAAAATAAAATCAGGATACTTGCAGTTGAAGACGAAGCTATATCTGCCCTGCTTTTGAACGCATATCTTGCGGCTCAGGGCTACGAGTGCGGCGAAGCGGTGGCTACCGGCGAAGAAGCCGTAGAACGGGCCGCACGCGAAAATCCAGATGTCGTTTTTATGGATATACAGCTGGCCGGAAAAATGGATGGAATCGAAGCCGCGCGGCTGATAAAGCGAAACCGTGAAAATACGCAGATCGTTTTCGTGACCGCTTATTCAGACGAAGAAACGATGGCCGGCGCTATGAAAATCGATCCGCTGGCATATATCCTCAAACCTTTCAACATAGAAGAACTGAAAAAAGTTATAGATTTCATGGACGGCCGCTGTGAAAATTAAAAGAAGTTTTTAATGCGATGATTTTTTGGGATTTTTTAAAAGATTTCAAATTGAGGGTCAAGGTTTCACTGCTCGGCGTCGGCAGCGTGGTGATTACCGCTGTCGCGCTCGTTTCGCTGGCCGTCTGGCAGAGCGGCCAGTATAACTGGCTCGCTCAGAACGAAGTGGACCAGCTCGCAAACGCCGATCTCAACCATATAGCACAGGGCGTTTACAATCTCGTATCCACTGAAAACGAGGCCGTCCAGCAGCAACTGAACGGCGATATAAACTTTTTGCGTCATCTGATCGCCGATGCCGGCGGAATAACGCTTTCAAACGAAACAATAGCCTGGAGCGCTTCCAACCAGTTCAACGGAGTTTCCACCGTAGAAGCGCGGCTGCCCAAAATGCTAGCGGGCGGCCGTTGGCTGGGCATGAACGACGATCCGGCAACGGAAACGCCCATCGTGGACGCCATGGAAAAGCTCTGCGGGGAAACCGCCACTATCTTTCAGCGCATGAACGAGCGCGGCGATATGCTGCGCGTGGCGACTACGGTTAAAACCACCGCCGGGCGCCGCGCGATAGGGACCTATATACCGGCGGCAGGGCAGGACGGCAAGCCAAACCCGGTGATAGCGGCTATCATGAAAGGCATGCCGTATCGCGGAAACGCATTCGTCGTCAACATGAAATACCTTACGGCTTACGAACCGATTAAAGACGGCGCCGGCGAAATCATAGGCATGATTTATGTGGGCGTCAGGCAGTCCGTCGTGGAATCGCGCATTAGAAATGCAGTGCTGCAGACCTCTATCGGAAAAACGGGATATGTTTACGTAATCGGAGCCACCGGCGAGCATCGCGGGCGATATGTCATTTCGCATAAAGGCGAACGCGACGGCGAAGATATATGGGATACCGTCGACAGCGACGGGCGGTACGTAATCCGCTCCATAGTCTCGAAGGCCGTCGCGCTTAAACCGGCGGAGTTCGATACGGAGAGGTACCGCTGGAAGAATCCTGGCGAGACGGAGCCGCGCTGGAAAATCGCGCGCATAGCCTATTTTGCTCCGTGGGACTGGGTCATAGGCGTCAGCGTTTACGAAGACGAGCTCCAGCATTACCGCACGGTTTTAGACGAAGGAAGGGCCAGGATGACCAGCGTAATGTGCCTGGCCGGCCTCGCTATAACGCTTTTAATAGGCTTTTTAAGCGTTTTCATATCCCTTACGGTAGCGAGGCCCGTCCAGCTTATTACAAAGGCGGCGGAGCGCATTACCGGCGGAGATCTTGACCAGAAAGTGAGCGTAAATTCTTCCGATGAAATAGGCATTCTTGCCAGGACTTTTAACTTTATGTCGGGCAGGCTGAAAGAAACCATGGAAGGGCTCCGAAAAAGCGAAGAAGAACTGCAGCGCCACCGAGAAAATCTCGAAGAGCTGGTGGCGAATAGGACGCGCGAACTGGCTGTGGCTAAAGAAAAAGCCGATTCCGCCAATAAGGCCAAATCGCTTTTTCTGGCGAATATGTCCCACGAGCTGCGTACGCCGATGAACGTTATTCTTGGCTTCGCGAATATCATGGACCGCGAATCTCAAATATCGCCCAGGCAAAAAGAAAATCTGGGTTTGATACTAAAGTCCGGAGAGCACCTTTTATCCATTATAAACAATATTCTCGATATAGCTAAAATCGAATCTGGCAAGCTGGAAGCCGAACGGTCCGATTTCGATCTGGGAGACCTCATCAATAATACCATCGCCATGCTCAGAGTGCGCGCCGAAGCTAAAAACCTTACGCTGGAACTGGACCAGTCGTCTTCTTTTCCGAGATACGTCAATACCGATCCCGGCAAATTAAGCCAGATAATAATAAACCTGGTGGGAAACGCCATAAAATTTACCGACTCGGGGCGGATTTCCATCAAACTGGGAATACAGTCCATGGATGACGGCCAGAACCGCCGCTTTCTTTGCTTTGAAATCGCCGATACGGGAGTGGGAATTTCCGCCGATTCGCTGGAAATGATTTTTCAGCCGTTCGCGCAGATCGGTCAGCGCGAAGGCACCGGGCTCGGGCTTCCGATCACTCAAAAATATGTCGAACTTCTCGGCGGCTCGATAAGCGCTTCGAGCGTTCCCGGCGAAGGCTCCGTCTTCCGCTTTACGATAGCCTATAACCCTGTGGATATCGACGCCGTTCAAAAATATGCGGCCGCCCCCGGCAGGGTGACCGGCGTTGAAAATGCCGGCGAGTACCGCATACTCGTCGTCGAAGACCAGGCCGAAAACCGCCGCCTGCTGAGCAATCTGCTTTTACCTTTCGGGTTCATGATTAAAGAGGCGGCCGACGGGGCCGAAGGGCTCGAAGTTTTTAAGCAATGGCGGCCGCACGCGGTTTTTATAGACAGGCGCATGCCGGTTATGGACGGGCTTCAGGCGGTAGCCGAAATGAGACGGCTTCCCGAAGGCGGGCGCGCCGTTATTATAGCCGTTACGGCCCATGCGTTTAAAGACGAGCGCAGGGAAATGCTTGACGCCGGCTGCGACGGGTTTATCGCCAAACCTTTTCCGGCCGAAGAGATTTTTGCCGCCCTGGAAAAGCATCTGGGCCTTAACGTGATACGCGAGCCTGAAGCCGATTCGCGCGGCTCGCAGTCCTCGGTTATCGAAGAAGCCGCTTTCGCAGGGCTTCCGCCGCAGCTTAAAACCGAATTAGAAGACGCGCTCATACGGCTGGATATACAAAAAATAACGGAAATCATAAAGGTTATTTCATCGCGCGACGCCGCGCTGGGAAAGGCCCTTGAATTTTACGCCGGAAGGCTCGATTATAAAACGATTCTAAACGCGCTGCAAAGCGCCTCGAAAGGACGATTATGAGCGCGAGAAAAGGTATACTGGCCGTCGATGACACTTTGGCGGCGCTAAAACTTCTGACCGATATCCTGACTCAGGAAGGATACGCCGTGCGCCCTGCCAGCAGCGGAGAACAGGCGCTGGCATCCGTTTTTACCGAACTTCCCGAGCTTATCCTGCTCGACGTGAAAATGCCCGGCATGGACGGTTTTGAAGTGTGCAGGCGGCTTAAGGCCGATCCGGCCGCACGCGAAATTCCGGTATTATTTTTGAGCGCGTCCACCGATCTCGAAGAGCGCGTAAAAGGCTTCGAACTCGGCGCCACTGATTTTATCGCAAAACCTTTTCAGCGCGACGAACTGCTGGCGAGGGTACGCACCCATCTCGAATTGAGCCGTTTCCGCACGCATCTGGAAACACTGGTGGAAGAGCGGACCGAAGAACTAAAAAAGGCGAACGAAAAACTGCAGGCTGAACTCGGCGAGCGCCTTAAAGCCGAAGAACGGATAAGGCTTGCGCTCGGCGAAAAGGAAGTATTGATCAGAGAACTTTATCACCGCACTAAAAACAATATGCAGGTGATCTGCTCCATGATGAAACTCCACTCTTTATATTCCGGCGACCATAAAATAAACCGCGTTTTCCAGGAAATGGAAAACCGGATTTACGCCATGGCGCTCGTGCATCAGAAGCTTTACCAGTCGCGGAACCTTTCGAGCATTTATTTTTGCGATTATATCGATGATTTGTGCGAACTTTTGAAAAACAGTTATAGCGTTTCGGACGGGCGGATCGCTTTTAAGCTGGATGTGGCCAGGGCCGAGGTTTTAATAGATATAGCCGTGCCGTGCGGCCTTATTATAAACGAATTGATTTCTAATTCTTTAAAATACGCTTTTCCCGGTGAAACCGCCGGAGAAATCACTATCCGGCTCGAACGCGGCGAAAACGGCGCCGTAAAAATAGTTTACGGCGATAACGGCCCGGGACTCCCTTCAGGTTTTGATTTTGAAAAAGATTCCAGGTTCGGGATGAAAACGATATTTTCCATCGTGCGCCATCAGCTTCAGGGGACCGTTGATTTTGAACGCGGAAACGGCATCTGCTGCAGAATAGAATTTCAAGACAAGTATTACGCCCGCAGAGTTTGAAACGCGTCGTTATATTCGGCCGAACCCGGCGGCCTTATCGGCTTTTAAAATTCTTTTAAAACGGTTTTTTCGTCCTCGTCGAAAGGAATTACGTTTTGCGGTAGAACGTTTTCGGCTAACCTTCCTCTGGTATCGCGGCCGTGAGTGTACGATCTCGTTGAAAGTTTGGGCGCTTCATTGCGCTCGTAAGGAGCGGCGTTCTGTACGGCGCCTGCGCCTGAAAGCTTTTTATCGTGACCGTGGCCGGGTTCGGACGCGTGAGCTTTGCGCGCCGCCGCGTCGCTGGTTAGAACGAAGGACGACACCATGCCCTTCATTTGCCTGGCCTGCGCCGAAAGCTCTTCGGCCGAGCTGGCGCATTCTTCGGAAAACGCGGCGTTTTGTTGCGTAAGCTGGTTCATCTGAGTTATGCCTATGTTTATTTGTTCTATGCCGACGCTCTGCTGTTCGGACGAATTGGAGATTCCGGCCATGAAATCGCTCAGCTTGTTGACCTGAAGGTTTATCGATTCCAGGCTTCTGGTAACTTCTTTGTTTATATTAACCCCTTCGTTCGAATTGTTGACCGATTCTTCTATCAGTCTGGCCGTGTTTTTGGCGGCTTCCGCGCTTTTTAAAGCCAGATTTCTGACTTCTTCGGCTACTACGGCGAAACCTCTTCCGGCGTCGCCGGCGCGAGCGGCTTCTACCGCCGCATTGAGCGATAAAAGGTTCGTCTGAAACGCTATTTCGTCTATAGTTTTAATGATTTTAGCCGTCGAGTATGAAGATTCTTTTATTTTATCGATAGAAGTCGACATTTTTTTCATGTGCTCGACGCCTTCGAACGTAATATTCTGAGCGTTAGCCGCGAGAAGCTGGCAGTCTTTTGCATTGGCGGCGTTCTGTTTGGCCATTTTATTCATGGCGTGCAGGTTGCTGGATATCTGTTCTAGCGAGCTGGCCTGTTCTGATGCGCTTTGAGCCAGGGCCTGGCTCCCGCGGTTGATTTCGTCGGACGCCGCCGTCACCTGCTCGGCGCTTCCGGTTACCTGCTCGAGAGACTCGTCCAGAGCGTCCAGTAAATTGTTGATGTTGTTTTTCATAGTTTCATAAAGGCCGCTGTATTTGCCTGTAACTCTTATGGAAAGGTCCTTTTCGGCAGCGGCTTTGAGCGCCGCGCCGCCGTCTTCTATTATGAGCATGTTGAGAGTGTCTATGCAGGTATTGATATTGTTTTTAATTTCGTTGAAATCGCCGTTATATTTATCGGTTATTTTCGGCGGTATGCGTCGTCTATTGCGGGTATAAATGTTCCTATGGCGCGGCGGCCGTCTTTGGTTATTACGTTAGTGGCCACCCTGAGCATATCGCCGTTTTCGTTCATTCTTTGAAATATAGTGCAGGTGTCGCCTACCAGGTTCGCCACTTCGTCTATTATGGGAGTGTTTATGCTTCGCTCGTAATTGGGTGCGAGCCATTTTCCGGCCGGCTCGAGAGCGTTTTTTCCGTAAACGAGTTTGGGTATGGAAATTTTTGCTTCTTTCTGGTTAAACTGGTTAATAGCAGTCCATTCGATATTTTCTGTGGAAAGCGAAAGCCCGCCACTGGCTTTTTACGGTATCGAGCATTACGTTCATATTGGATTGTAAAACTTTCGTCAGAAGCTCGTGCTGGCTTTCACAAAGCGCATATGCGCTGCGCACGACGCTCTGCATGTGATCGCTGAGCTGCCTTACCGTTTCCCGGGCGACGGTCCTGGAAACGTTGTTTTTCTCTTTATCTACCAGCGTTAAAATAAAAATAACCGGAATCGCTACGGCCACGATTCCGGCTAAAATTATCCTGGATTTAATAGTGTTAAACAACTATCGCACCTCTTTATAAAATTATAAAATTAACTGAAACAATAAAATTCAATAATTATTTTTAACGAAACTCCGCCCGTTTTTTTTGAAACAATCTTAACCCATTATCTCTTTATTGTCAAGTAAAAACTGATTGTAAAAATCAATTGTTTATATTTACCCGTTACGGCGGCCTTCAATCTTTTATTCCGTCGATAAACCTGCGTTCTATGTGTTTGAATACGTTGGGCGACGTGAGTTCCTTGAGCGCGCCGAGGGCCGGTTGATAAACGTCGTCTTTAGGGTGCGCCGTTTTTATGATATCTACCAGGGCGGTTATTGACAGGGGATTACCCATGCGCCCCAGGGCGCGCGCCGCGTTGACTTTTACTATGTTTTCTTCGTCGCGCAGCAGTTTTTCCAGAGTCAGCCTCCCGTTTTCGAGCAGCTCCAGCCGTTCGGCCGAAAAATAATCGCCGGCGTTTTCGAGCTTTTCCGCTATGACGCGGGCCTGCTCCTTGGAAGTGATTTCGCCGAGCCCGTAGGCGCCCGAAGCGCGCATAAGGTAATTCGAACCGTCAAGGCACATTTCGAGAAGGGTTTTAAGCCCGGTGAGATCGCCGAGCTGGTAGAGGCGTATGGCGGCGTTGGCGCGGTTGCGGTTGTTGGGGTCGGACAGCTTTTTTTCGAGCACGCCGGCTATGAAACCGCGGTCTTTTATATATCCTATGGATTCTATGGCGTTAGCGCGCACGCGCGGGTCTTCGTGGTCCATATATTTGACGAGCTTTTCGCGGTCTTCGTCTTCGCCTATCAGCCCTATCTCCAATACGAAATTAGATATGACCCTCACGTCGGTTTCTTTTTCGAGCACGCCGAAAAGCAGTTTCACCAGTTCGAAATCCATGAGCATAAGGTTTTTTAAAGCCGTGACCGACGCCATTTTCACCAGATGCGAGCCGTCGTTTATCATGGGAAGTATGTTTTTAATTAATTCGGGCCGGCCCGTCAGGCCGATCATGCTTACCGAGTTGTAGCGGTCTTTTTCGTCCGCGGAGGCAAGCCCCGCTATAAGGCCGTCGATGTCTTTGAGGCCTATTATTTCATACATTTTAACGGTTTCTTTTTTGCCTTTAACGCTGTCCTGCTGCATCAGCTCGCCGTCGAAAATGTTTTTAACGGCGTCGAAAGTAGCTTCGGAAACAACTATTTTGGTATATTTTCCGTTTTTCGACATGCCCTCGAGCCGCGACGCCAGGTTCACGGCGTCGCCGATTACGGTGTAGTCGAGCCGGCCCGAACTCGAGCCGATCATGCCCGCTATCACCCTGCCGGTGTTTACGCCTATGCCGATCTGGATTTTAAAAAGGCCGGAGGTTTCGCGCACGTGGTTGAAATGCCAGAGCTCTTCGGTCATCTGTATGGCGCATGTGACCGCTCTGATTTCGTCGTCGCAGTTTTCGTCGGGATAAAAAACGGCCATTATGGCGTCGCCAATAAATTTATCGACCACGCCGCCGTTGCGCTTGACTACCTCTGTCATGGCTTCCAGGAAGCCGTTGAGCATTTTTATCATCTCGTCGGGAGGGTTGGATTCGGAAAGCCCCGTGAAGTTTCTGATGTCGATGAAAAGCACGGTCACTTTGCGTTCTACGCCGCTTTCCTTGAAAAAGTCGCTGTCGTTTTTTACGAGGGCGGTTATATTTTCGGGAACGAAGCGCATGATCCTGGTTTTTTCGAGAAGCCCCTGCGTCATTTCATTGAAACGGGCCGATAAAAGGCCGATTTCATCGGTGGAAGTGATTTCGGCCTGCCTGGAATAATCTCCGCGCGCCACCAGCTCCACTCTCTGAATAAGCATATTGAGTTTTCGGGTGATGAAATTGGCCATGAAAACCGAAAGCGTTATTCCGGCGAAAAGCGATATTAACGCGAGGCAGATTATAAATTTTATGGCGGTGTCGATTTCACGGGTGAAGTGCGCCGTGGAGTATTTTATAGAAACGAAGCCGAACCGCCCGTCCGCGTCTTTTATGATAGAGCCGAACTCGGCGAAGCCGCTTTCTTCCTGCAGGTAATGTATGCGCGAAGCCGTTCTGGCCGCGGCGTACTTTGCGCGCTCTTCGCGGGGAAGCACTTCGCCCTCGCGCGGCGGCGAACCGTCTTTGCGGGCGCGGGCGATAATTTTCCAGCCGGGGTCGAAGACGTTTATTTCGATAATGTTTTCGCTGGCTTTGACTATGTGCCGCGCGAGCTCGGAGAGCTCTTTATCGGATTTATTTTTAAAGGCGTCGGGAAGCATGGAAGAAAGGGCGGCGGCAAGGCTTGTGCCGGGCGTTTCAAGGCCGTCGGTGAGTATGCGCGTTATGTGGTAAAGCGAAAAAAGCGAAGCCGTTATGATTATAAAGGTGACGAGAAAAGCGATCCAGAGTATGAACTTATATCTTAACGGAAATCTTACCACCGTGTTCCGCCTGTTGTTAGCGATGCCGTTATATCAGAAAAGGGCGCATTATAAATACGCCCTTTCTTAAAAATTTAGTGTGCCTGAGTGGAGTTGAACCACCAACCTGCGGATCCGTAGTCCGACGCTCTATCCATTGAGCTACAGGCACACGATGATATTATATTTTTAAACGGAGAGAGAGGGATTCGGACCCTCGATACTCTTTTGGAGTATACACACTTAGCAGGCATGCGCCTTCGACCACTCGGCCATCTCTCCATGCAAAGCGGAGGAAGAGGGATTCGAACTCTCACACGGTTGCCCGCGGCAGATTTCAAGTCTGCTGCCATACCATTAGGCGATTCCTCCACATGACACATTTATTATATCATAACTTAAAAGTGTTGTCAATGATTTTGTTACGTTATTTTTCGCTTTTTTTGAAAGAAGCCGCGGAGCAATTCGAGGCATTCGGATTCCAGCACGCCCGAGACCAGGCGGACCCTGTGATTGAGCGAGGGATTGCAGGCTATCTGCATATTGCCTCCGCAGCCGCCGCCCTTTTTATCGGATACCGCGAAAACGCAGGCCGAAATGCGCGACTGCACTAAAAGTCCCGCGCACATGACGCACGGCTCTTTGGTGGCTACTATTATAACGCCGCTCAAGTTCCAGCGCCCCAGGCGCGAAGCGGCCTCTTCGCATGCCTGCATTTCGGCGTGCCACAGCGGCGAGCGGCGTTTTTCGCGGGCGTTGCGGCCGCGCCCCACTATCCGGCCGTCTAAAACGGCCACCGCTCCTACCGGAACGTCGTCGCTTTCAGAGCAAAGGCGCGCTTCTTCTAGCGCGGCGCGCATATAGGATTCGTACGCCGCTCTTTCTTCGGCGCAAAGGTCTTCGGTTTTTATAACGCACATTTTTTCGATTCCTTTTCGCAGGCTTAAGGATGCTGCATATAATTTAAAATCTCATAAGCTGGTCTTTAGTAAAGTCCCATTCGGGAGTGCCCAGCGTTTCGCCGAAATCGGCGCCGTACCATGGATGCAGGTTTCCGCCGGCCGGGTTGTTCAGCACGTGAACGTCCTGGGCGGGCATATAGCTTTGCAGCAGAAGAAAAACTTTTTCGCCTTTTTCGTTTGCCGCCGTATCGGCCACGATTACGGCGTGGCCAGGAAAGCCGCCTTTTACGAATACGTCGCCGCACCTTATTTCTTTGGCGCTTTTGACTTTTTTCAGAGATTTTGAAAGCGAATACGTGCCGGCGTATGAAAATATATAAATCATATATTTCTGAAAATTTTCATAGGTGGCGGCTTTTAATATTTCTGTTTCGCCGGCCGGACGGCCGCTTTTAATCAGTCTTTCCTTGAGCCAGCCGGTGAAAGGAGTGAGCTTTCCATCGCTGAGCATGAACGATATGGATTTTATTTCGCCTCTGGCGAAAAGATATTCGGCCCGGAGCCTCATAACCGCGTCGGCGCATTGCTGAAGGTCCCGCGTGCCGCAGCCGATATCCACTACCGCGTAATGGGCGCTCTGGTCGGCTTTTAATTTTTTATTATAAAGATATACCGGCGGCTTTCCGGGCTTGAGCGGGAGCGAGCGGAGCCATTCGGCGAAACTGCCCGGTTCCTCCGCCGTTCGTTTATAACCTTCGGGCGGCGCTATTCTTGATTTTATAGAATCGGCTTCGTCGTAAGAGGCGAGCCATAAATATTTTTTGTCCGCGGCCGAAGAAAACTCGCAAACCGTTAATAGGCCTGCGGTAAATATAAGGAAGACGGCCAATGCCAATGCATATTTATAAATTTTAAAGCGTTTTATCACAATCGATCTCCGTTCTGAACTCTCGACTCGGTTAAAGTGTTTTACTTATGCGATATGAGAAAAAAACAATATTTTTAACTGCATGCAGGATTTTTTTGACATTCACCGATCTATTTTGTATAATTATAACATGAAAAATAAATTTTTAAAACAAATAATAAGCGTCTTAATTATTTCATACGTTTGCTTCGCGTTCATGTTCGGATTAAAACCTCCGGCAATGGCATGGTCCACCTATACCCATGCCGCCATCAGCGCGGAAGCGCTTTCTAAATTTTCGTCTCTCATGCCGCAGGCCGTTTTTTCTTCGTCCCTGCCGGATATCACTACAGATTTTATAAGTCCCGCTTCAAAAGATGAATTTTATTCGATATTCCATGGCGATAATTTTTACCGCGCCGCGTTGAGGCTTCTGTCAAAACTCGATAAAAGCCGCGATAAAAACATGATTTGCAATATTTACGGATACCTGTCGCACGTGGCGGCAGACGAAACGGCCCACGCCCCGGCCGGGTACGCCAATACAAAAAAAACTTTCAGGGTAAAAACCGAACTGGATCATTACGTGGCATATCTTTTTATGGATATGCTCTGCTATTACGATTACTTTTACGGATACAACTCCAGGTTCGGCAAATTCGTTCCCGACGTGGATTCGTCTCTGGTTAAGGCCGCTCTCGATGAGTATAATCTCACGGCTGAAAAAAAGGCGGCGTTCGATAAAGCTTCTTTCGCAAAAAAAGAAGCGCTTTTCAAAGCCGGAATCGCCGTTCAGAAAGCAATATTTGATATAATTATAGACGAAAATCCCGAACTTTTCGAGCAGGCCAGGTCGTTTTACTCTGACTGCTATATGGGCGTCAACTGCGCGGGCGGGTTTTACGACACCGCCGGTTTTGTCGAGGCAAAAATTTCCGCCGGAGCGGGTATAAATATCTCGGAGAACGCGTTCAAGTCTTTTATAAATAAACAAATCAGCGATATCACCTATATCGGCATGCAGTTTGCATCGGTTATCGCGCGCGACACGGATTTTATTAGAACGTCAAAACTAACTTCCGGTAAAATAGAAAATTTTGTTTCAAAATTTTTTGAATCCAGATCCAAATCCACCCAATCCATGGGCAAATTCCTGTCTGCGCTTTTACTGAAAAAAGGCCTTACCTACGAAGAAATAATCGATTATACCGACGGTGCGGCTTCTCAAAAGCCTACCGAAAAAGAAAAAAAATATAAATCCGCTTATAAAAAACTTAAAGAGCCCCGCTGGTATTCGTTTATCCCTGGCTCCGATTCGGGCGAAAAACGCGAATATATAGACGCCTTTATCGAATATCAAAAAGAAAAAAACGAGGCCGAAATTAAAGCGGCCGGTATCGCCGCCGCGCCGGCTGAAATTATCAGAAAAGCTCAAAACGAAAGGCTTTTAGCCTGCCGCGAAGCTTACCTGGCCTCTAAACTGAATCCCGTGAAGTATATCGCAAAACAGGCAGCGAATGACGCGGCTTTCATTAGCGCCGGCGCGGTTAAAAGCTACGCGGCGGCAAGAAGCGCTGCGGCCGCTGGAAACGACGCCGCCTTATGCGCCGCGCTGGACGCAAAAATAGCCGCTTTTAAAGATAAAACTGCAAAGCGCGCAAAAAGCTATTCGGAAAAAACGTTCGGCCAGAAAATATATTCGCCGTTAAAAAGCCTTTACGAAAAAGAATACGCTCTCGCCGCCGCGGCTGATCCGGCCGGGCTGGCGCAAGCCCTCGAATTTTTTAAAACGGGCGCAAAAAGCGCCGTCGCGTTAAGTCCCGTCGAAGGCCCGGCGGCTGATATAGCTGAAAAAAAATCAACGCCTGTCTTTTCCGGCGATAAATCACCGGGTTTCGCCGAAGCCCGCACTCTTAACCAGGCCATGGCTTTAATGAAGAAGGCATATAAAGATTACGCCGACTACCTTGCGGCCTGCGATTTAAACGACGAACGCTGCCGCGCCGCATTAGAAGACCGTCTCAAGAAATATATATTTTATAAAAACGCGTATGAAAAACTTCGCGGCGAAGCGCAAAAATCCGGCCGCGATTAAACTGATTCATCCGCCGGGTAAAGCCCGGCATCACGCCTTTTTAATCGATTTAACATGTAATTCCATTAAAAATAATATAGAGGTAAATATGGAACAGAAAAAAACGCCGTTTATAACGGTAACCGTTACGTGCCCGATATGCCTTGAACAGTTTCAAACCTACAAAATGAAGGTAGGCCTTTACGCAGTGCTGGACAAAGAATCCGACCAGCGTCCAAAATCTTATAAATGGACCGAACCCGAATTCGCATCGATCAACCCCATGCATTATTCCATGTGGCGCTGCCCGAAATGTTATTATACCGATTTTACCGAAAATTTCGAAAAAAAGACCGATTCCAAAATACTGGCGATGCGTAAAATATATAAGCCCGCCGAAGTTATTAAAATGCCTTTTATGAGCGAGATTTTAAGATATACCGATCTCAGTATCCCCTCTTTTGAAACTACCGTAAACCAGTATCTGACGGCGGCGTATATAAACGAAATCCCCACCAGGGTCGAAGATAAAAGCTATTTCAAGCTCGCGCGCATATACTTGAGGCTCGCCTGGCTCTACCGCGAAAAATACGGCACTCCCGATAACAGTGTGGAATCGATACGGCTTAAACAAATTTTTAAAAGCTTCGACGAGATAGATTCTAATTATTCAAAACTCGAAGCCAGCGTTACGAAACTGCTCTCCAACATAAAAAACAGGCTTTCCGAAATTTACGGCGGCGAAACGCCCATGAATAATCCTTATTACGCCAATATAGCAGGCTTTTTATCGAACGTTAAAAATATACCCGCGAGCCTCGGCCGCCTGAAAACCACCGCGGTGTTGGACCAGCAGGGAAAATTAAACGGCGACACGGCCTCGGCCGGCAATCAGCCTTATTACAATTTTCCTTCGTTCGTAGATTTTTTGATGTCGCTGATGACTCACTGGCCCGATCTTCCGCTGAACGAAAAGTCCGCGCTGTCGCTGGCCGTAAAAAACTATACGCTTTCATATACCAACGAAGATTATTTCGATACGCCCGAAAAGCGGCTGAACGCGGTAGATTTAATCGAAGACCTTTACGTGCGCCTCGACGATTACGACAGCGCGCTAAATTACGTCACCGAGATATACCGCAGCGGAACCAAGGACCGCCAGGGGCTTTATAATAAAATGAATTCGAAGAAGGCCGACGGCACCTATCCCACTCAGAGCGAAAAAGACCGCATCGAGTCGCAGATAGCCAGGATAAACGCCACGCTGTCAAAGGCTTCCGATAAAAAGAAAGACCTCGAAGAAAAACGCCTGTCGGTAATGCTGCCAAGGGTTATGGCAATTATCAACCAGAACCCGCAGATACTCGAGGCCGAACTTCTTATAAAGCTGGCCGAAATCGGACTTCCTGAGTCTATTTACGCCGATCTTAAAGAAAAAAATATGATCCCGGCGCTGACCGGCGAAGCGGAATCCGAAAAAAAAGATGCCGCGTCCGCGGAAGGCGCAGGCGAAAAAGAAGAAGCGTCGCTGGTTTAAGGTGAGGCGGCCTCCGCCGCGCCCGGCTGCGGCCGGACATAATAATATTGAAAAAAATAACGGGTTGTGATATAATATTAAAAAAAATAAAGTATAGAGTATTGTAACACACTACTTTATTGATAAAGGGGAATGAAGTTATGAAACCGGAAACAAAAGTCAAAGGCGCACTGGAACATTTTATGAAATCTTATGAAAAAAAAGACGTTAACGGCGTTATCGATCTTTTTTCAAATAAACCCGGCGTTGTTTTTATAGGGACCGGCAGCGACGAAAGATGCCTGGGCCTTGATAAGTTGAAAAGCCAGTTCGAACGTGATTTCGTTCAGTCCGAAAAAGTCCATGTAAGCCAGAAATGGGAAACGGTTTCCGTAATGGGCGAAGTGGCATGGCTCGCCGCCGAAGTAGATTTTAAAACGAAGATAAAAGGCAAAACGAAAGAATTTTTAACCAGGCTCAGCGCGGTCCTCGAAAATCAGGACGATCAGTGGCGTTTCGTGCATATGCATATTTCGCTTCCGCCGAGCGAACAGAAGGCCGGAGAATCCTTTCCCACCTGCGATTTATATTAATTAAACCGCGCGCTTTATAAATAAGCCATACTAACGAATAAATAAAAAATAAACGCGAAGCCTTTTTAGCGGCGGCGCGTTTATTTTTTTACCCCGGAAGTTATCGCGGCGCTTATCTGCATTATAGTCAGATGTGCTTCGTCGAGTGCGGCGGAGTCGGGCTTTATTTGCGCGCAGCGTACCGAATAAAAAAGATCGGCTATCTTTTCGCACCTGGGTTTGTATTCTTGCGGAAGGATATCGAGGCCGAATATTTTGCGGTTGAATTCGTAAGGCGTTTCGGAAGGCCTCTTTACGATCCCCGCGCGCGCGAACGCGCCGAGAAACGCGCGGTAAAATTCCACGTCGGACGGGCGGGCGAGCGAAATTATTTTCGCGATTTTATAAGAAGAGCGTTCGTCGAGAAACAGGCTGAAGAATTTAAAAGCGGCCAATTTGACGGCCGGCGAAAAGATAACGATGAACAGGAATATGAAAAACGGAGAAAATAAAAGCAAATTGCGTTTGAAACCTTCCATGAATTCCCCGGCCTGGCGCGAATCGGCCCCGCCGGCGGCGGAACCGCCGCCGCTAAAGATAAAATACGCCCCATGGATAAGGTCTTTGAGCGAACGGTAAAAATTTACGGCAAGCCCTATCAAAAACTCGTTGCTGTAGTAAGAAACATAATTTTCGATATAAAAATTAATGTTATCGATATATTTATTTAAAAACGAAAAGTATTTGAACCGCGACCGTTCGCTTTCAATGGAAGCGGCCGTGGGATCGAATGTTACGAACCCTATGTTGGGAAAATACACTTCTACCCAGGCGTGGGCGTCGCTGCCGCGCACTATGAAATAATTGCCGTTTTCATTGTATTCGGGCGAGGCGAAGCCGCTCACAAGGCGCGCGGGAATCCCTACCGACTGGCACATCAGCGTCATCGAAGACGCGAAAAACTCGCAATGTCCGGCCTTTATTATAAAAAGGAAAACCTCGTTGGGATCGTACTGGGAGTTTTTATACTCGTCGTACAGGTCGCCTACCGCCGTGGTGTACCTGAAATTATTCTGGAGATGGTTCACTATGGCGTTGACCTTGTCGAGCCTCGATGCGTGCGGGGCTGTAAGCCGCCATGCCAGATGCCTTATGCGCGAAAGCTCCGAAGGGTACATGAAATAATAATAGTTGGCTATCCTCAGCGGATCGGGGCCCTGCGTTTTTCGGAGCGTTTCTTCGTCGGGGTTTATTACGTATGAGCTCGTTTTTATGGTGCCTTCCGCGTCGCTCGCATAAAGATTTTCTATATAGTCGTTATAGAGCATGGCGGTGTTCATATTGACCGAAAGAGGAATGTATAAATGCGGCACGTAGCCTTCGGAGTTGGATTTTACATAAAAAACGGCGTTGACTACTTCGCCATTTGCGAGCGTTAATTCGGAAGTGTCGTCGTTTATTAAGTAATTGCGTTCTTTATCGGGCGCTAGTCTCCGGCTGCCGAAACCGGTGGCGATCCATTCGCGCCTTCTGTGCCAGTAACGGTTGTAAGATTTCATTTTATAATAAGTTCCGGCTTCGTTGTCTTTGGTTATGCGCATTATTACGGAAGAGGATTCCTTTATGTTTTCGATGGAGTTGAAGCTGAATATAGAAGCCATGCCGGAGAGCCTGAAATGAAACGGATTGAAAAAATTAAGCCTTATGCGCGGCATGAGTATGAAAATGGCGAGAGAAATAAACATGACGTAAATTACGTAAAGCCTTGCGAGCCTGTATAGATGAAAGCCGCCGGGAGCTTCGGGGACTGGTTTTCCGCCGGCGCCGGCGATCCCTGCGCCCGCGGCGTAGTGAGCGAAGTGGGCAATTATAAAATAGACCGAAACGACGATAAACGAAGTGAAATATAGTAAAATCCAGATTCCGCCGTGGTTGGGCAGCGAAAGATAAAATACGCCCAGATATATAATGAAGCTCATCAGGTAATTTTTGAAAAAAGACCCGTCTAAAAGCCTGGTTATTTGATAAATGGTCAGAAACCCTATCACGGCGAAGTTTATATTGTGCCTCAGCGCGATAAACGCCACATAGACGAACGAAAAAATCCTCAGCAGCACTATGAAACTTTTCGACATTTTATGGTCTTTGACGAATACTGCATAAAACGCCACAAACAAAGCGTATAGCGACGCGTAAAAAAACTTGTAGGCGTAACGCTCGAAGAGCGGCATGAATATCATCAAAACCATGAACAGCATGCCTGGAAGGTATATATTTTTATTTTTATAAAAAGGCAGAGCCTTTAATGATTGAAAGTTCATAATAACCTGTTTTAACGCGGCCGTCCGCGCGGCCTTTGAAAGCGTTTACCTTAAAGCGATTCCGCTCAAATTTTCAAGCGAGGCGATTACGGCGGTCCTGCCGGAAGCCGCCGCCGGGGAAGGCGTAGCCGCGTCCCCCGCCGTTATGATTATTTTACGAAGCCTGTCTTTGAAGAATTTATTCAAATAATCCAGACCGTCGAAGCTCTGAGAAGAAATTACGAATACGCCGGACGAATCGTGGGCGCTTTTTACGGCGCGCGAAAGAGCGGCCCGGCTTATGCCGCGGTTGTGCTCCAGCAGGGCCAGGTGCGAAAGCATCTTTTCGGCCGTGGCGCTTTTGGACGAGAGCGCTTTGACCTTATCGGAAACGGTGATAAGGTTGAAAGAAGCGCGCCTGTCGGAAAGGGCCTTGGCGAGGCTGGCGGCGGAGCTGACAGCGAGTTCGTAGGGCGCGCTGCCTGCCGCGTGGTCCTGCGGCAATAACAGTAAAATGGAATATTGCGAGCGGAGCCGTTCATTGTTTTGGGGCACTATGAGCGTTTTAGCGACGGAATAGTGCCGCCAGTTTATCTTGGCCGGAGAGTCGCCGGCGCTGTAATCTTTGAATTCGCTCAATTCGCCGTAGTCGGAATTGAAGGCCGACTTCCTGGCGCTGCGCCGGGCGCCGCCGCGGAACTGCCCGAGCCTGACCGGCGCGATTTCGGGAAAAACGATAAAGTGCCTGCCTGCGTCGAAAGCGGAGCCGCCGCGGCCGATTAAAAGCGGGATTGCGGATTTTACCGTAAACGGCTTTAATATGAGCGCGCCGCGTTTTTTGAAATTGAAGCGGAATTTGATATTTTTGGCGCAGCCGGGCTCGAGATACGGTAATTTTAAAGTTTCGACGCCGTAGGATGGGTAATCGGCCGCTTCGAATTCCAGCATGAATTTTTCGGAGCCCGAGCAGTTGAGTATTTCGGCCGCCACGGATTCGCCGCTGCCGCCGCAAAAAATAGGGCCGGAAGGCTTGAAATTGATTTTAAGCCCGCGCGCCGCGCCGCGGGCGATAAGCGCCGGCGCGGCAAAAAAGGCCGTGAAAAGCGAAAATACCAGGTAGAACAAATTGTTCGCCGAGTTGAAGGCGCTGACGAGAAAAAAAATCCAGATAAAAAAAAGCAGGTAATTCATTATTCACTTTATTCCACGGCGACGTTGTCCAGGCAGTCTTTTATTATATTTACCGCCATATCGCGGTCCATGGCGTATTCGGAAGCCGGCTCGATCCTGTGGGCCAGAACGAAGGGCGCCATATATTTGATATCGTCGTATATTATGTGATCGCGGCCCGATATAAGCGCAAAAGCGGCGCCGGCTATTTTAAGCATGATCGCTCCTCGGGTGGAGGCGCCTATCGCCACGCGCGAATCTTTCCGGGTTTGCTTGACTATATTCATGATGTAATCCAGAACGCTGTCGGACGCCTTTATCGAAGCAGTTTCGGTCTGCAGGAACAATATGTCTTCTATGCCGGCCACGGCTTTTATTTCGGAGTCGTTGATTTTTACGTCGTTATGCGTTTTTATTATATTTTTTTCGTTTTCATAATCCGGATAGCCCATCTTGAAAGATACTATGAAGCGGTCTTTTTGCGACTCGCCGAGCATATAGCAGCCTTCGTACTCCATGGGGTTCTGCGTGGCTATCACCATGAACGGCTCGCCGAGCTCGAGCGTCTGGCGGTCTATGGTTACGCGCGATTCGGCCATGCACTCTAAAAGCGCCGACTGCGTGCGCGGAGTGGAGCGGTTGATTTCGTCGCATAAAACTATATTGGCGCAAATCGGACCGAAACGGACTTCGAATTCCTGCGTTTTAGGGTTGAACACCAGGCCGCCGATTATATCGGCCGGCAGCATGTCGGCCGTCATCTGTATGCGCCTGAAATCCGCGTTTATGGAGCGGGCGAGCGCCATGGCCAGCGTGGTTTTGCCTATGCCGGGAATGTCTTCTATAAGCACGTGCGATTTTGCGAGAAGGCCCGTGAGCGAAAGAATTATGGCTTCGCGCTTGCCGCGGACGGTTTTTTCTATGTTTTCGATCAACGCCGATATTATTTTAGAGCTTTTTTCGGAATTCAATTTTTATTCGCCCCGCTTTTAATGACTTTGAGGAAATTGACGAGCATTTTAGCGCAAGCGTCGGCGTCTGAAAGCGCCCTGTGGTGGGCCGTCATGGATATTTTAAGCTTCTGCGCCACCGAACCGAGCGAATGCGACTCGAAGTTGGGATAGAGCATTTTAGCCAGCTTGAGCGTGCAGATTATGGGGTTTATCATTTTCTGGTAATATTTGCGGTAAAGCGCCTCGTTGATGAATGAAATATCGAAGGCGGCGTTATGCGCCACGAAGACGGAATCGCCTAAAAAATCCAGGAATTCGGGCATCACTTCGTCTATGGGGGACGCGTTTTCGACCATGGCGTTGGTTATGCCGTTTATCTTGGTTATTTCTTCGCTGATAGGGACGCCCGGGTTTACGAGTTTTGAAAAAGTTCCACAGAGTTGATTATCAACGATTTTTACGGCGGCTATTTCTATTATGGCGTCGTTTTTAGGAGAAAGCCCGGTGGTTTCTATATCTACGGCGCAATAAGAAGGCGCGTTGAAAAGCTCCGCCCCGCGGGGCGCTTCTTTCAGCCGGCAGACGCCGCCCGCGAACCTGAAGCGCGGATCGTCGCCTATATGCGTTTCGGCCATTTTTATTGAAAGCGGGCCTTTGACGCCCTTCATTTTCATTATCGTCTCCACAATGAATTCGGCGCTGACCCCGTCCTGCCTTTCGGTTTTTAAAATATTATAAAGCGGGTCCAGCGAATGCTTTTCTTTGCCGAGGTTTTTTCGCTTTTTAATTATCTCATCGTCGGTTATCATCTGTTTTCACCACTTCCGTCAGTTTCGCCTTTTTTTCTGTCGAAACGCGCCGCCGCGTTGGCGTTATATATTTCGACTATGCAGTTGGCTATAATATCTATATTTTTTACGTCGGTAAAGTTTAAAACGTATGTTTTTGCGTTTTTAGTGCCGTCGCCTATCATTACGATCCTGTCGCGGTAAGAAACCGGAAGCGCGAGCGGGTCGGGCGATTTGATAAAGCGCGAAGCTTTTTCGTAAACGTCGCTGAATTTATCGTAAGCGAAAGTATAGGCGCATTCCGGCATGAAAGCTTCCGGCGCTATCAAATTTTTAAATTTTATGCCGTACTTATAATCGCCGTTTTCATCGGTTCCGCCGTTTTTTATTATATCGAAATCTTCGGCGCCTTCTTTGATGAACATCAGCATCAGAGGCATGGAAAGATATATCTCTTTGTTCTTCATTAAAAACGTCCGGCAGCGGAGATTGGCGAAACCGCCGCAGTCGTCGAAGTTTACGTACCCCTTTTTCATCGCCGATTCGTCGAACGCTTTATAGGGGCGCGTAACGTTAAATTCGCGCGGCAGGCCGCCCCAGTTTTTATAATAACTGTTGGGGTCTATTATGACTTCCGTCGCGAGCGCCACGCGCGAAGTGCGGCGCAGAAGATCTATCATGGCGCCGTCGATCAAAGAAGGCGTGTCGTAGAGCATTTCAACGCCCACCGCCGCCGCGCGGGCCCTGATAAGATAGTCGCAGACGGTCTTTACCATTTTAGAGTCCGGGAATTTTTTGAGTTTTTCAACGCAGCCGTCGGTTATTTTAATAACTCTGACGCCGTCGCGCGGATCGTAATAATCCAGCGGCCCGGTAGGCCTCGAACGCCTGTATTGTTTGGATTCGCCTTCGCGGAAGCGCTTTTCTTTTATGACGCGCATTTTATCGCGCGCCTCTTTAAGGCCGTCGAGCTGCTCGAGACCGCCGCAGAAGGCTTCCGGCGGGAACGCGAGAACCGCGGCGGCGGCCAGAACTATCGCGGCCGCGATTAAATAGAGAATATAAACGGTTATTTTTCTTGATATTTTCATATATTTATTTTTTATGCCTGCGATAATTTAGAAATATTGCTCTGCGTCTACCACGTCGCGGTTCATTTTCTTGAGGCATGACTCTATTTTGGCGAACGCCGACGGGTCCTGCACCAATGTGCGCCTCAGCTGCCTCAACAAATCGACGCAATTTCTGAAAAGCCTTATGAGATCGCCTTCCAGCAGCAGCGTCTGGCTGGACGTTATTTCTTTGAACGTGGCGCCGGCGCTCCAGCGGTAGGCCGTTTCCGCCATGGCGTTTTCGAGCGGCTTGACGCTGCCGAATTTGCAGTGCTGGAGCTCTATTCTTACCATGTCGTCTATCTTGAGCCTGAATTCGCGCAGGACATGCTTTAACTCGCGGTTGGAAATCGTGTAGGCGGCGCGGGTTTTATTTTCGAAAACGATCCCGCATATTACGGCGTTGAGCTCGTCCTCTGTGAGCCGGCTGATATAGCCTTCGAAATAAAGCTCCGTGGCGTGTATTTCGTAGCCGAATATCTGCGAGGCGAACTCGCCCCTGGGCAGAAGCTTTTCTTTATCTACGTAACCGATGGCTTCTAGAAACGAAAACTTTTCATCAAGGTCGAAGCCCATGTAATTGCTGATTTCGTAAAGGTCTTCTTTGGCCTGCACGTAACCGTCGGCCAGCGCTATGCAGTTGGCGTTGTAATGGCAGTGCGAGCATTTGAGCCGCTTCATGTCGCGACGCATGAAGTTCATGTCGTTTTGGGCCTGATGCATCTGGGAGCGGATTCCGGCGTGCTCTTCGGGCCTGGTTTTTCGGAGAGACCTTTTCAGGTCGTTGAAATTTCGCTTGTGCGCTTCCATGTCTTTGAGGTTTTCCACGTATTGCACGAGCGTTTTGCGCGGCTGTGGCAGCTGGCAGTCGATCGTATCGAAGCTTTTTTCTATAGTTTTGATCCGGTCGATTTTGCTCTGGATGATATTTTTCATCTGGAAGTAGCCGAAGGATTTATGGCACAATTCGATGATCTGATCGCGGTCGCGGTCGGCGTAAAGATTGAGTATGCTCGAATATGAAAAAGCGAACTGGCTTTTCAGCGGCTCGATCTTGCCGGTAAGGGTTTTGCGGACCTCGGCGTAGTTATAAAATTTCGGGTCGATCAGCGCGTAAACGAAGCCTTTAGGATCTATTCCGCGACGGCCCGCGCGGCCGGACATTTGCTGGTATTCATGCGATTTGAGGTAGCGGAAAGAGACGCCGTCGTTTTTTTCGAGGCCGTCGAAAACAACCGTGCGTGCGGGCATATTGATGCCCACTGCGAAAGTTTCGGTGGCGAAGAGCAATTTGATTAAATTTTTAGAAAACAGTATTTCGACTATATCTTTTTGCGGCGGGAGCATTCCGGCGTGGTGAAAAGCGGTTCCGTGCTCTACGAGCCTTCTTAAATTCTGGCTGGAAAGGTAGTTTTGAAGGTTGAAGCGCGCGATATGCTCGTCGTATATTTTAACGGCCTCCGCCGATTCCTCGGGCGTGAGAAGATTCATATATTTATAGAAAAAAGCTTTCTTTTCGCATGTTTTGCGAGAAAAGCTGAAGCAGAGCGTAGGGATAAGCTCCCTGCCTTTTAAATACTCGAAAATAGGAAGCCCGGTGCGCTGCTGTTCGAGAGTCGCCCCCGAAGCGATGAGCTGTTTTTTTCTGTCGGCTATGGAATTGGCGTATGAAAGAGCGTTGTTGAGATTTTTCAGCGGAAAAGCCTTGTTGCCGCCGTCTATATAAACGAATGACTCGAGCGGCACGGGCCTTATGGTGTGAAGCACTATCGAAACTTCGTGGCCGCGTATCGACTGCATCCATGCGGCTAGCTCTTCTACGTTGGCGATGGTCGCGGACAGGCTTAAAAATCTTATATGTTTTGGGGCGAGCATTATGCTCTCTTCCCAGACCGTTCCGCGGCGCGGGTCCTCTATGAAATGTATTTCGTCGAATATGACGTATTTAACGTGAGTGAGCCGTTGCGGATCGTCGTAAACTATGTTTCTGAAAATTTCGGTGGTCATTATAAGGCAGGGCGCGTTCTGGTTGATTACGACGTCGCCGGTGATGATTCCTACTTTGTCGCCGTAGGCGGCTTTGAAGTCGCGGTATTTCTGGTTTGAAAGCGCCTTGATTGGCGCAGTGTATATGACTTCGGCGTTTTCCCTGATGCATTTGTCTATTATGTATTCGGCCACGAGAGTTTTACCGGAGCCGGTAGGCGCGCAGACTATCACAGTGTGTTGATTGTCTATGGCTTCGAGCGCCTGGACCTGAAAATCGTCTAACGTAAAATCCTTATACTGCATTAAAAATGTTCTCCATTCATACCTTATTACCTGTAACGTTCGTTTTTGTTTCGAATCTATTATGGGCTATTTAACTTTATATTATACAATAATGGACCGAATAAATCAATCAATCTTTTTTTTGTATTTTTTTAAGTATGCGGTCTAAAAGATTAAAAATTTTAATTGAAAAAAATTTTTTAAAATGTTATCATTTTTTCATCGGTAACTAAAATTTTTTGGAGGTATTATGAAAAAGTCCGCTTCTATCCTTTCAGTATTGTTAGCTTTATCCATGATGGCCGCTCCCGTTCTCGCTCAGGAAGCCGCCGCTCCCGCTCCCGAAACCAAACCCGCAGTCGAAGCCGCTCCCGCGGCAGACGCTAAACCCGCGGCCGAAGCTAAAGCCGGCGACAGCAAAATCCCCGAAACCCTTACGAAAGCTTATGAAAAAATGACCGCAAACGTTACCTTCTCGATGGAAGTTAAAACGAAAATGAACGGCCAGGAATTCGTTTCAAAAACAAAAGCGTATTTCAAAGACGCTAAACATTATAGAATGGACAGCGAAGTTGCCGGCCAGAAAACCAGAATGGTAGTCGACGGCGAAATCGCCTGGAACTACATGGAAGCCGCTAACATGATAATGACTATGCCCGTTCCTCCTTCACCGACGGACTTAAAGAAAGACATCGAATACGTAGAAGGCAAAGACGGCGAAAACGTCACCTATACCTTCACCGATGCAGCTACAAAAATGAAAGTAGTTTCCACCGTTAACCCTAAAGATATGCTCATGGTTAAAATGAATACCTTCAATGAAAAAGGCGAACTTGTAAGCGAAATGACATATTCAGACTGGAAATTCGAAGCCGTCGACGATTCCACGTTTAAAAAACCCGAAGGCGCTCAGGAAATGAAAATGCCCGAACAGCCTGCTCCTACCAAATAATTAATTTAAGCTCGACAGCTTGAAAATATCCGATAAGTTAAAGCCGGGTTTTTATCCGGCTTTAACTATTTTTAAAAAGACGAAAAAATTGTGGCACAAACTTTAAAAATTGTAGTATAATTATCAGGTAAGCTGAAAAAATAATTATAATTTTTATAGAGGTGAGTAGTATGAAAAAGCTTCTGAATTTATCTTTTATCGCAGTATTGCTCGCTGCCGCGGTTTTATCTTCCGCCGGAACGGCCGCCGCACAGTCGTCTATAACCGCCATAAAACAAAACCTCGCCACTTCGGAAATATCGGTTGCCGGCCAGCAAAAAGCTCCGGCCGAAGCCGCGGCAATTAAAACAGGCGCGGTGACCGGGCACGGGGTAAAGGTAAGAAAAGGCCCTTCTACCAATGAAAAAGCCATTCACGACGTTTTATACGGTTCGCGCCTTCAGATATTAGAAGAAAAAAACGGGTTCTTAAAGGCTAAATTCGAAGACGGCACCACCGGCTGGATTTCCAAACAGTTCGTCACCACTACCGACAAAAACCTTCTCGCCGAAACGGTTTATTCCAAAGAAGCCTTAGAAGCCGCCTATGAAAGCTTTAAAACCACCTACGCCGCTTATACCAAACTTCGCAATAAAGCCTCATACGACGAATTTAAAAAGGCGTACTTAACCTACCGCAACCTCGCCAAACTTTCGCCTGAATATAAAACGCTCCAGCAGAACCCTGCGCTTACAAAGATAATCGTCGATAAGAAAACATATACTCTCACGGTTTATTTAAACGATAAACCTGTTCGCGCGTATCCTATTGCATACGGCGGAAACCCTGACGGAAAAAACAAGCAGGCCCAGGGCGACAGCAGGACCCCCGAAGGCAATTTTAAAATAGGCTACAAAGACGTACGCGCATACGATCCAGTGGCAACCCGCGGAATGTGGCTCGAAACCAAATGGAGCGGCATCGGCATCCACGGCACGCCCTGGCCCGATTCTATAGGTTCGAAGGCATCGCACGGCTGCGTCAGAATGTATTCGCAGGACTCGATCGAGCTTTATAAGCTGGTTCGCGCCGGAACGCCCGTTACCATAAAGGCTATCGCTCCCGCAGGGATTTAACCGGCCGCCGCGCGGCATAAGTATTATAAAGTTCGCGGGTAACCGGTTTTACGAAAAGATTAAATGATGTCCGTAATAAAGCTATAAAAATTAATATTTATTTTTCAAAGCATTTTAAAGCAAATAAATGCTTTGAATTTTTTTTAAGGGGCAAAAAATGACGATGAAAAGCACGACCGTTTTTTTCAAAAAAATTTCTTCTTCCATAGCTGCATGTGTAATGGCTCTGGCGCTTGGCGCGCCGCTTTCGGCCGAAGAGGGCGGAATATCTAAAATGGTTCCTTTCGACTCGGAAGAAGTCGCGATTAATCTCGAAATAGGCGATATGGCTTCA
Source organism: bacterium ADurb.Bin243 (assembly GCA_002069765.1). Classification (GTDB taxonomy): domain Bacteria; phylum Muiribacteriota; class UBA9980; order UBA9980; family UBA9980; genus UBA9980. The sequence continues at coordinate 44,653 of MWBZ01000015.1, read as the reverse complement.
CGCTCCGGCGATTACGACTCGGCGATTTCGGCCTATTCGCGCGCATATCTGCTCGATAATAAAAACTTCGCGGCGATATATAATCTGGCTTATACCTATCAGATGAAAGGCGCGCTCAAAGAGGCCCTTAAATATTATAAAGTTTCAATGCGCATGGACGAAAAAAGGTTCGAGCCCTATCTTAATTCGGGCGCTATTTACATGATCGAAAACAGGCGCGACCTCGCTTCTGAAATGTTCAAAGAAGCCCTTAAAATAGAGCCGGGCAACATTTCCGCTATTTTCAATCTCGCCATAATAGATATCGACGGCGCGGATTATAAAAGCGCTCTTGCCAGGCTCGACGGCGCTTTGAATACTCCCGGCGAAAAAACCGGGCGCGATTACTACGGGCTCATGCTTAAAAAGGCGCTTTGCCACGTGGCTCTCGGCGAGCTCGAAGCCGCCGCGAAGTGTCTGAATTTCCAGTCGGACGACAGCATGGAAGAAATCGAAAAATTTTATTTGACCGGCTGCATGCTGCATAAGAGCGGCAAAACGTCCGAAGCTGCCGCGGCGTTTCAAAAGGCGGTCGGGCTTGCCGGAACGCCTGAAACCGAAGGAATTTTAAAAACGCTCGAAGAGAAGATCGCGCAGTTTAAATCCACTAAAAAAACCGGAAGAATATCTAATTAAATAAAAATCGTTACCAATAAGTAAAACGGGAGAATCAAATTGTTAAAAATCGGCGATTACAACACCCTTAAAGTAAACCATAAAGTCGATTTCGGCTTTTATCTGGATTCGGGAGAGCAATCCAACATTCTGCTTCCGGCAAAATACGCACCTGAAGACCTTAAAGAAGGAGATTCCATAGAGGTTTTCGTGTATAAAGACTCGGAAGACAGGCCTATAGCCACCACCCTGAAGCCGCTGGCGAAAGCTGGAGAGTTCGCGTGCCTGTGCGTCCGCGACGTTAACGATTCCGGCATTTTTCTCGACTGGGGGCTCGAAAAAAATCTGCTCCTGCCGTATGCCGAGGCGCCGCGCGAGCTCAAACCCGGCCATAAGTGCGTGGTTTACGTGTCGCTCGACAAAGCGTCTAAAAGGCTGGTGGCTTCGGCTAAATTCGATAAATTTATCGAAAAGAAAGATATCGGCTTAAAAGAAGGCCAGCAGGTGAGCCTTATGGTATGCCGCATCGTCCAGAACGGCGTAGTGGCCATAATTAACGATAAATACGCGGGCATCGTTTACGAAAGCGATATGTTCGAAAAACTGAATATAGGCGACAGGCTCACCGGTTACGTTAAGAAAATAAGGGAAGATAAAAAGATAGACCTTACGCTCAGAAAAAGCGGCCGCGATGAAATCGAAACGGCGAAAAGCAGGATCATGGAGATGCTTCTTGAAAGCGGCGGCACGCTTAAGCTCGGCGATAAAAGCCCTCCGGAGTTAATCAAGCAAAAGCTCAAAATGAGCAAGCTCACATTCAAAAAGGCCATAGGCAGCCTTTATAAGGAACGCAGGATAACCATCGAAGAAGACAGGATATTAAGCGCGCTTTAACGTCGCTTTTTTACTATAAATATCATGGAACAATTTGCTAAAATCTAAGTAAAATATTATATCTTGATTAATCAGAGGAGGAAGGGTTATGGATTTTAAAAAAGGCGGCGTCGCGATTTTACTCGCGGGCGCTTTGATTTTCTCTCCATCTTTTCAGCAAAGCTCTTACGCCCAGGACGGCGGCGCCGATGAAAACGCATCGGGCGGCTCCACGGAATTTCTCGACGTCACTTCCGACATGGTCGACGACAGTAAAACCGCTAACACTTCAAGCAATTTTAAAGCTCAGGAAATCGAAAATATCGGCGACACTTCGTCGGCTACTATAAACAACGGCGTGGGAAGCCCTTTTGACAAATTCAAAGGTAAAAAACCCGAAGACGGCAACGTGCGGCAGGTAAACAGCGAAAACGCCCCCGATTTTTCCGCTAACGCCGGCGGACAGGCTTCCGATTCGGGCGGCGTCCCGCAGGTGAATTCCACATCGGTACAGGCCGATAAAATGACCGCATGGAATTTCCTTACGGAAGGCATGAAAAATAAAAACCGCGAAGACCTCGAGAAAGCGGCCGATTTATATGGTAAATTGGTGTTTTCGTCGAGCCGCCAGGATGGAAAGTTTTTATATTTTCTCGCAAGATGCTTCGAAGAGCTCAGCTACGTGGCTAAAGGCGAAGAAAAAACGAAAATGCTCACCGACGCCAATAAACTTTTCAAAGAATCGGCTGAAAGGCTTAAAGCCGCTCCAGACGCCACTAAATGCGTTTCTTATAAAGACGCCGTGGATAAATCCGAAACGGTTACGCCGGAAAACGCCGGCTCGTCTTCCGAAGACGGCGCGGCGGGCGGAAGCGGTTTCGGCGGCATTAAACCGGTCGAGCATCGCGTGACAAGCGAATTCGGCATGAGAAACCATCCCGTCACCGGCGGGCGTAAAATGCATAAAGGCATAGATTTCGGCTGCCCGCGCGGCACCAAACCAAAAGCCATAGGCGCCGGCAAGGTCGTTTTTGCCGGCTGGGTGAGCGGCTACGGCAACACCAACGTCATAGAACACGTCGTAGGCGGCAAAAAATATTATACCAGATACGCTCATCTCACTACCACCGCCAAAGTAGGAACGAGCGTTCAAAAAGGCCAGGTAGTGCCCGGAATGACGACCGGAAATACCGGAATCGGCACCGGCCCTCACCTGCACTTTGAAGTGCGGCTCGGCAACCAGTGGGGCGAAGCGGTTAACCCGAGAAGGTATTTCGGCGCCCTCGCCAAATAAATGGCCGCAAAAAATTGTTTGTGGTAAAAAAACGCTATATAATTATTACACTCACTTCATAATATTAAAGAAAAAGGCGGGACTAATTTATGAAAAATAAAATTTGTTCGATTTTTATCGTCGCTTCGATGATTGTGACATGCTTCTGGCTTCAGGCCGCTTTCGCCCAGGAGGCTTCGCCTTTTGCGGAGTTCAATAAAAACGCCGATAAAGGAACCGTTTACGCGTCCGTTAAACGTGGCTCCGGCGCGGACCAGCTCGGCCGCGTTATAGAAGACAAAACGGCCGAAACCCTTTTAATGGGCCCTTCGGCTTTCTGCGCGGACGGCGCGGGTAATTTATATTTCGCCGATTGCGTTAATTTTCGCGTGGTAAAATACGACGCCGCCAATAAAAAAACTTCGGCCGTTTTCGATTACAAAATGTCCGGCATTAAAAACGGCTTCGTTTCAGATATCGCCGTGGCAAAGAGCGGAGACATATATCTTGTAAATTCGGCCGAAAATTACGTTTACAGGTTCGATCAGTCCGGCAAGCCGCTCGCGGTTATCGGGCAGATCGAAGACAGGCACGTGGCTAAAAGAATCGCGGCCATATTCTGCGATCCTTCGTCCAATCTGGTGGTAATAGACGCCCAGAACCCCAACGCCATAGTTTTTTCGCCCGAAGGCAAAATCCTGAAAGAAAGCGAATTCAAGTTCGAAGACGCTACTTCCTACGCGCTCGATAATTCCGGAAAACCCTTTGCCGCAAGAATCGACGGAGATTCGGCCAAACTCGTGGACCTCGAAACCGGTAAAGAAACCGTTTTAAAATACGAAATAGACTCCGCTAAAGAAAATAAGCTCGTCGAAGCGCGTCTTATAGGTTTCGATAACGCCGGAGCCGCCTACATGAAAATGACCGTCATAGATAAAAACGGCGGCATGGTCAATAACGCCGCGGTTAAATTCAAAGGCGCCGCCGCCGAAAAGAGCGTCAAAATGCCTTATCTTACAATCGACGAGCGCGAGCTTACACTCAAAAATCCCGAAATACTGGTTAAAGATAATACGGTCCTCGGCTACTTCGATTCCGACGCTTCATTTGACGTGATATCGTACGAGGTTAAATAATTCTAAAAAGCCGCGCGGAGGCGCGCATTAAAACGCCTCCGCATGCGGCGGCAGAGCTTATGAATAGATGTGATATATATGAAAAATGAACCGGCCGCAAGGAAAGGCATGACTTTTTTCGTAGTCATAGCCGTTCTTGGCATACTGGTGATACTGCTCACCTCTTATAACAGCATGCTTCGAACGGAGCGGCTTCATATGTACCGAATCATCTACGGCGACAACGCCCTTATAATAGCGGAAGCCGCCATGGACCTTCTTCAGCGCGTAGTCGAAGACGAATTCGCCAAAACCGGCTATGAGCGAAAAAATACTTTTTTTAATTACGAAGATTTGATCAAACCAAAAGGCGAGTTCGCCACCGTTAATTTCGATTCCGCCAAGCTTACCGACCTGATCGCTAATTCAGACCCTATAAAAGGGTTGATCGATATTTTCGGCGGCAGCAGAGTGGCGCGCATAAAAAAAGTGGAAGTTTATATCGACGAGAAAAACGTTAAATATTTTTCCGATATTTGTGGAATGACGCCTAATTTTGTCGCAAACACCCGCGAAAAATTCGGGATTATCAATTACGCCGTCCAGGTGGAATATTATGAGATCACCAAGTCGCTTAATATCGCTAAACAGATTAAAATAGTCCATACGCTGCCCAAAGCCCTGCGACACTTCACTTTTTTCGTCAAAAACATACCGCAGGGGACCGATTTAAATAAACTTCTCGTCGACGATAACGGCAATCCCGTCAGCGGCAAGCCTCTCGTTCTCAATAACGGCGAATATAATTCCAATTCTTCCGCCAGCCCGCTCGATTGCGGCGTGGTATTTCTCGGCAATAATCCGGCGTCCGAGCCGCTAGTGCTCAAATTGAGCCACGGCAGCGCCAAAACCGGAACTGGAGAACTTTTCCATTTGCTCGATAAATTCTACCTCGATCAGGAATTCAAGAAAAAATACGGCGGCAACGGTTTTCAGGTCGGCCATTACGAATACGGAGTCAGCTCCGGTATGGCGGGCGCCAAAATTTTCGGGATACGCTCCCAGAAAGACGTGCTTTCCAGCATGCTCAAGCTTTACGGCACGCCGGCCGAGCCTACTCCCACGCGCGTTCTTGGCAACGTCAACCGCTCTTATCTGAGGCTCGCCGCCTATCAGGACACCCCCACCAACGGCGACGATTTTATGGGCGATATGCCAAACGCCGAACCCGGCGAATTTCAGACTACCGGCGTAAAACCCATCGCTGAAAAAGGCGAAGAGCCTATCCAGGTGCATTCTTGCGAATGGATCGCAAAGAAGATACTGCCCGAAACGCTCGGCGGTTCCGATCTATACCAGGCTTACGCAGAATTCATGAACCAGTTCATCGATTACGAACCATATAACTACAGCATGTGCACCCCCATAAAAGATAAAAATTCGCTCGCTTGCGATCCTAACAGAATACCCGAATTCGCTGCCAAGCTATATCCCGGAGGCACCAACAGCTTCGGCGGCAAGCCCGTCAAGCCGGTCGACGAAGAATACTGCGGCGACGACCTTCGCAAGCTCGTTGTCGATGAAAAATACGCACTGCCTTACGCTTCGTATAAATTTAACGGAGACCAGGATTTCGCCGAATTTAAAAAGCTTTTTATGAACGGCTCCAATCCCGACGCCCTCCGCCTCGGTCTGGCTGTGCAATTTGAAAACGCGGTCAAGCTGCCTAAAATGTATATCGAAAAAGGCGGAATGATAATATGCGAAAAAGGCGATATATCCATAACGGGCGATATAGAAGCCGATCCGCTTCAGAACCAGGTGCTTACGATAATAGCCATGGACGGCGATATAACGGTTTCAGCGTCAAAGGTCGAGGCCGTTTTAATAGCCATGAAAGACGGCCTTAAGTATAAACCGGCGAAGGCCGTTAACCTGTCGGGCACTCTCGCCGTTAACTCCATGGATTTCGATTCGCTTCTCGCGTGCGGCGGCAAGATAAATTTCCGCCCCGTTCAGACTCTTTCGAACGCGCAGCCTCATTTTTATTATGCGTCCATACAGCCCGACGTCAGGCGCTGGAAAGTGGTGATAAAAGGTGAATAATAATAAAAAATCACCCGTTCGCGGCTCGCGGGCGTTCACCCTTCTGGAAATACTCGCGGCCATAGCAATACTTTCGGTTATAGCCATCAATCTGCTTTATTCGCTTTCCGAGCAGCACCGCGGAACGACCGATATAGTCAATAAAGTTATCGCGGCCAACTTCGCTAAAGACGTTATAGATTACATGAAATCTCTTCCTTATTCCGACGTGGATAATTCTTTCAACGGAGTCGAAACTTTCGTTTCATCCGAAAAATTCAAAGACCTGCCGCCTCTGCGCGAGCCGTTTAAAAGGGAAATAGAGATCATTGAATTTAAAAACAAGCCGCTGGTAGCGGGCAGCGATCAGAAAATAAATTATAAGTTGATAAAAGTGAATGTCAGCTTCGATAAGAATATCAATTCAAAGGTCAATTTAATCGCGACGCTCATGGTCGAAAAATTCAGCAAATGAAAGCAGGGCGGAATATATGCGTAATAATTCGTTAAACGGCCGCAAAGCCTTTTCTTTAACCGAGATAATGGTCGTCATGGTCATTTCGGTGATATTGCTTTTCGCTCTTTATAATTTGTTTTTCAGCAGTTACCGCGGAGTGGTGGCCGGCAAGAATAAACTCGGCAACCTTCAGGACGCGGCCATTACCATGGAATATATAAAGCAGGACATAAAAGGCGCATATTTCAAAAAAACCAATATACAGGGCCACGAGGTTGACGGAGAAGCGATTTTCAAGGGGGGCGAAGGGTTTATGGAATTCGCCAGCCTCGGCTACGACCAGGACGGCCAGGAAAAACTCGTCAAAATTTCCTACAGGCACGATTCTTCCGCAGAGTCGCTCACCAGAAGCGAAGAGGGCGAGCCCGATAAAATTTTCGCTCCGGGCAAGATAAAAAAATTCAGCGCGAAGCTTATGAAAATAGATAAAGTTTCATATATCGATACTTCCATAAAGGTCGAAACGGAAAATAAACAAACGGTAGAACTTAGAAACGCCATATTTCCAAAAGACGTTCAGGCGGTTAATAAAAACTGGGTTCCCAACCCTTATTAACCTCTTCTGTGCGGCACGATAAGCCGCTTTACGGTAAAAACAGCACGGCGCTTAAATTTTATAATATGGAGGCCTGTCATGAACTTTAAATTAAAGATTTTTTCATCGTTTTTTCTGGCTGTATTTATAGCCTTTATGGCTTTGGCGACGTTTTCACACGCGGCGCCCGCCAGATGCACGCTCGTCAAGGTGGCTAAAAAAGGGATGCGCCTCGGCGACGTAGTTTCGGTAACCGATATCAAGGAACTTTTAATCGTGCAGAGAGTGAACGCCATTCAAAATCCTTACGATCTAAAAGAAGGGCTTTTGATTATGATGCCTGAAAAAAGTTTTATAGAAAAAGCCAAAGACATGCCTTTCGCGGAGATGATAAACGAAATAAACGCTTACAGAGAACGCATTCCTCAGTCTATGCTCAAAGAAGTCGCCGAATCGGCTGCCGGAGTTAAAGAAGCCGCTAACGCCGATTCCGAAACCGAAAAAGCTTTCGATAGAAACTCATCTTCCAAAACGATGGGCGGACTCAAAGGAACAAAGCCTGAAGAAATCGAAAGGATTTCATTTCCGAGAAAAAATAAATATTAATTTTAAAAACGGCCGGCAGCGAGCTTTACCAGCCTTCTTTCACGCCCAGGGCCTCGCGGAGCATTTCGTCCCATAAAGACAGCTTCGCGAACTGCAACGTCGCATATGCTTGTTTAATATGCGTCAGCGGAAGATAAACCGATATGCCGGTGGAATTATTCAAGGCTTCGCCCTGCGTTTTATTTGAAACGACGCATTTTATATAAGCCGCTTTCACTTGCGAACACTTCAACTGGAGCGTTTCGCCGCCCGCCTGCGATACTCTCGTTATAAAGTCGCCCAGGTCCGCGTAATCTCTATATGTAAAACGCTGCGCGGCGGAGGAACTCGCTTTTAAATGCGAGGCGAGCGCTTCTTTTTCTGATATCGCGAACGAGCAGAAGCCGTCCAGCGCTGTTTTAAGCTCTTCTACGCGCGAGCAGTCCACGGCTGAATAAGTATATGGAGTCCCGGTTTTATTGAATTTATCGGCGAACGCCCCCGCCGTCAAAACGCAAAGCGCCCTGGCGGATATTTTCGGATTCGCGTTTATAGCTTCGCATACCGGAAGATACGGCATTCCGCTGTCCGGCTCGATGTCTTCGGACGCGCAAATAAAGCTTGCGCCGTCTTTTACCTCATAGGCTATCTCGAGCATCTGCATTAAACATGCGTCCATAACGAGTATGTCCACTTTTTTCGATATGACGGCGCTCGCGGCGCGCATCGCCTTGCCGAGATCCGGCGTGGATATGCTGTTTTTAGAATCAAAATCGAATGCTATACCTCTTTTTTGAGCGTCAGTCGCGCCTGCGGCGCGAGCCGGCGACTTCCAGCCCGAGCCGTGATTCCATATAACGAGCGCATACCTTTCGGCCGGATAATTTTCGGCCGACCATTTAAAAAAATCCACGAGCTGCTTATAATCGCCCATGTCCACTTCGCCGAGATCTTTTTCTTTTTTTGAAGCCGAGCCCCAATCGTCTGAAGCGCTTTCAGAAGAACGTTTTGTGATGTAATATCTGCGGGCGGGACCGTTGGCCCGGTCGAGCTGAACGAGTATGTTGACGTTTTCCGATGAGCCGGCTTGTTCGAGCTCTGCTATGTCTTCAGGGCCGCGCGCGTCGAGATCGTTATCGGCGCACATATAAACCATGAAAGTCCATTTTTTGAAGGCTTTTATTGGGCCGTCGGCCGCCGCGAAGCATAGGCCCGCCGAAAATCCGTAAATTAAAATTATCGCAAAAACCGCCGCCGCAATAATATATTTTTTTATCATCGTATTTCATCCTTTTCATTTTTAAATCATTTCATATTTTATCATAAATAACGAAAAAAAACATCAAAAATCATCGTACGCCAAATTTCGTTTCCAGGATTGTTTTTCTTGACATTAATTTTTTTTTATGCTATTTTCTTTGCGTTAACAAGTAAATAACTTTACGGCAAGGATCACGGGAAGGCGGTGAAAAGCCGCCACAGCCCCTGCTGCGGTAAGAAGCGACGAACCGCGCGCAATCCATTCGCGAACAATTTCGCGGAGAAGGAGCGCGGCGAGAATGACCTTCGAGTCCGAATACCTGGCCTGCCGTCTTCAAAATACGCTTTCAGAGGGAAAGGGGAGTAAAAGATGAGGGCCATTCTTTTTAAACGGCGCATTTAAACGCGTCGGCATTCCATAACAAAATTTAATAAATTCAACGGCCGGTTAAATATTTTTGTGAATTTTAACGCGGTCCTGAAATTGGGGCTTTTTAGCGTTGATACGCCAAAAAGTCCGTGATTGAAGCTTTTAATTATATCTACGGTAAAGATATCAAATTTATCGCGGATATTTTTAACGGTATTTTTAATATTAGCTTTTAACAAAAGACTACATTCGGAGGAGTTTTAAGAGGAATAATGATGAGAATATATTTTATATCGCTTATTTTGTTTGTAAATTACTTTTTTTTGACCTGCTCAGCTTTCGCCGCAGGCAATATTTTCGAGCTTTCGCCGATAAACGTATCCGCCGTCAGAGACCGCTGCGAATATTTTAAATCTTCGCAGGCTTCAGTTCAAAAGTCTCTCGAAGAAACTCCTGAAACCGGAAATTATTCGCTGGCGGAAATCGCAAGCGGCCTGCCGTTCGTTTTTTCTCCTTCGGCCGGCGGCCCCGGCGCACTGTCGGCGCCCGCGGTATTTGGAGGAAGCGCCTCTCAGACGCTTATACTTATGGACGGCCGGCCGCTCAATTCCCCGGGGCTTGGAAGTTTTAACTTAAGCTTATTGCCGCGAGAGGCCTTCGGCGGAATCGAAGCTTTTTACGGCCCGGTGTCTTCACGCTATGGAATCAACGGACTTTCGGGTGCGGTTAATTTGAGCCGCGGCGCCGAGCTAAAAGAAAGTTCTTCATTTTCAAGGACCGTTTTTTCCAGTTTAGGTAATTTTGAACAGTCGCTGAAATCAAATTTTTTCCGGGGCAGAAACGGCTGCCGCCATGGATTGTTTCTTAAAAGGCATATCTACGGCGGCGAAAGGCCTAATTCCGATTTTGGAGCGGATTATGCCGGATATGATTTTAATTTTCGGACCGGGCCGTCGCTTGAAGGCTATTTTTCTTTTTTTTATTCTAATTCTCGTAACGGGGTGCCAGGCGTGATGCCCGCCGAAGGTTATACTCCGCAATTCGGCGATTCAAGATCTTATTCTATATTCGACCGTCAGGCGGATTCGCTTTGCTTTTCTAATCTCGATTTGAAATACTCTGTGGGAGCGAATCGGGAAATAGCGGTCAAGCTTTTTAACGACGCGCAGAACGCTTATTTCGATACGCGATATAACGATTGGCTTTCCGCGGCGTTGATAACAAGCTCCTCGAACGTGAAAACGCTCAGCCGCGGAAGTTATGTCAGCTATTCATCCGCGGCCGGACGCAATTATTTTAAAGCCGGAGCCAACCGGATAAAAAATACTCTCGCTTCCAGGGAAAGCGCTTTTGACACGGGCGCGCGGACTTACATTTCATGCGTGGAAAATTCGCTGTCGGCAGCAAATAACGGCTTATGGACTTCATGGCATACGAACGCGGGAAAGACTTCGTTCGAATTTTCTTTCAATCATGACAGGCCCGATTATTTTAAGCCGGCTAACTCATATTCGGCGGGCTCGATCCGCGAACTCGGCCGCGGAAAAACGTTGAAAATATTTCACGCCGCCGGATATCGCGCTCCGACACTTAATGATCTTTTTTATCCAGGGGCGGGAAACCCTCTGCTAAAACCTGAAAGCGGCATATTTAATTCGATAGCGTTAGAAAGAGCGCATCGCGGAGTAAAAAGCGCAATACGCATTTTCCATAAAAATACATCCGATATGATCGAGTGGTTTGCGGACACGTCAGATCCTTCCGGATTCCGCTGGACTCCTCAAAATATCAATTCCTTTCACGGACGCGGAATTTCTCTGTCAGTGGAGAAAAAAATTTCGCCGAAGCTCTACGGCCTGTTTTATTATGAAACCGCACGCTACAGGCAAAAAAACATTGAGCAAATATACGACGATTTTGCGGGCGGCCGGAAATTTTCGCAGGTCGAGCGCGATGCGCGCCAGCTTCCGCGCATACGCGCATCGGCCAATATTTATGGAAAACTTACAAAACGCCTCGGAATAAGCTTTTTGAACACTTTCACGTCGAAAATGAAATTTTACTACGCAGATTACGGAATGGCACCTGTTGTGGCAATGAAAGAAAAAAATATAGCCGCCAACGTGATAAGCGACCTGAACTTTATCTTCGAATATAAAAACGACGAACGGATAGGCGTGAGCGTTGAAAACCTTTTTAATAAAAGCTATGCGCGCCGATTCGGTTCTTCATTCGCCGACCGCGATTTTCCGATGCCCGGAAGATCATGGAAAATCTCGTTCGATAAGCGTTATTGAGAAAGTATTTCAATGCGCTTAAAATAAATTTGTTGAAAAAAAACGATTAATGTTATAAAATGTCAATTATAAAATCTGGATAAAAAGGCGGCCGGCACAAAAAGCGCGACGCCTTTTATGCCGTTGACTTTCTATAATATCAGGTGAAAATAATGCTCGAATTTCTGGTTCCGATGATAATTGCCGCGGTTCTTGGCACAGGCTATGCCGCGGTTTTTCTTTTTTACAATAAAGAAAAACAAAAAGACGGCTGCTCTGACGCGTCCGGCGGCTTCGGATGCGCCCACTGCGGCGCTTGCGGCGGCAAAAAAAAAGAAGAAAAACAAGAAAAACAAGCATCAAATCAAAATAATTGATTGGTGAAAAAAATGTCTTTTTAAAACGAAATAAAGTATAATTTAATAATATTGATATTTTAACAAATACTTAAAAATATTTATTTTGCTTGACACCCGGCGTAAAAAGTGATAAAATCACCTTGAAAAATTCAAGCGGTTTTCGCTGATTTTTTTAAATGCAAAACTTAAAAGCCCAACCTGTTATCTTTCTCATATAAATACCGAAAAATCAAATTAAAATAAGTAAGAGGTAGTTGTAATGGAAATTATAATGTCTGTTTTAGTTATGGGTTTAATTGCAATTGTCTTAGCTGTCGCTCTAATTATCAGCTCCAAAAAGTTCCACGTTCCCGAAAATCCTTTAATCGAAAAAGTCGCGTCGCTTTTGCCTCAGGCTAACTGCGGCGCATGCGGCTTTCCAGGCTGCGCCGGTTTCGCAAAGGCTTTCGTCGAAGATCCGGTTCCCGGCATGCGCTGCCCGGTGGCTTCCGCTGAAGTTTTAAAAGCCATAGGCGAAGTCCTTGGCACTTCGATCGGCGAGAGCAAACCCATGCGCGCGGTTTTGCATTGCAACGGAAAGCACTCTAACGTTCAGACCGTTTCAGAATATATCGGCGTTAGAAGCTGCGCGGCGGCTAATATGCTTTACACCGGCGACAAGGCTTGCATGTATTCGTGCATAGGCTATGGCGATTGCGCAAAAGTATGCCTTTTCGGCGCTATAACCATGGAAGACGGCATAGCCGTTTTTGACGCAGAAAAATGCACCGGATGCGGGCTTTGCGTTAAAGAATGCCCCAGAAAAGTTATATCTCTGGTTCAGAAGAGAATTTCTAACGTCCGCGTTACGTGCTCTTCTCACGATAAAGGGCCGGTAGTGCGTAAAAATTGCAAAGTCGGCTGCATCGCATGCGGCAAATGCGTTAAAGTTTGCCCTAAAGAAGCTATAACGGTGGCTCCGGGCTCAAATCTCGCCCGCATTGACGACGCCAAATGCATACTTTGCGGCAAATGCGTTGCCGAATGCGATGTAATGCACGCAATTGCCGCCGACGGACGCGTAGTTAAAGCGGTTGAAATAATTATAAAGAAAAAACAACAGGAAAAAGAAGAAAAACAAAAAGCGGCGGCTATGGCCGCCGGCGCGGCTAACAATCCGGCCGCCAGTGATACTAAAGAGGTGAAATCATAATGGCATTTGGATTAAAAACCTTTTCGCGCGGCGGAATTCACGTTGACGACAGAAAATACAGTCACGAAAGTCCTATCGAAAAGCTTCCGGCCCCTAAAACAGTCGTCATTCCAATATCCCAGCATATCGGCGCGCCGGCGAAGGCGGTAGTCACTAAAGATCAGGCCGTTAAAATAGGCCAGCTCATCGCGGAAAAATCCGGTTTTATTTCGGCTAACGTGCTGTCGCCGGTTTCCGGCATAGTCAAAGCGGTAGAAGCCCGTATGACTCCCACTGGATTCAAGCAGGACTGCATAGTCATTGAAAACGACATGAAAGACGAATATTTCGAAGCGTTCACCGCCGTCGCTCCGTCGGCCGAAGTTATAGAAAAGCTCGATATTTCCGGCGCCGTTAAAGCGGTCGAAAAAGCGGGCATCGTCGGCATGGGCGGCGCCGCGTTTCCAACTTCCGTAAAATTGTCGCCGCCGCCGGACGTTAAAATAGATACCGTAATTTTAAACGGCGTAGAATGCGAACCGTACCTTACGGCCGACGCGCGCATAATGATCGAAGACGCGGACCGGATCGTAGCCGGCCTCGCTCTTATAATGAAAATATTTTCTAAAAACGGCCCGGTAAAAGGGTATATCGGAATCGAAGCCAATAAGCCCGATTCCATTCAAAAAATGGCCGAAGCCGCTTCGAAGTATAAAGATATCGAAGTAGTTTCTCTCGCTTTAAAATACCCTCAGGGCGGCGAGAAACAGCTTATAAACGCTATCGTGGGCCGCGACGTTCCGTCCGGCAAACTGCCGAGCGCGGTAGGATGCGTCGTTCAGAACGTGGCTACGGCCGCTTCTATATATGACGCCGCCGTCAATAACAGGCCCCTGATAGAACGCGTAGTAACCGTTACCGGCATGGGCGTTAAAAAGCAGAAAAACCTTCTGGTAAGGTTCGGAACCATGTTCACCGAACTTATAGACTATTGCGGCGGAGTTACCGACGACGCGTCGATGCTTATCTGCGGCGGCCCGATGATGGGCAAAGCCCTTCAAACATCAGAAGTTCCCGTCACCAAAGCCGTTTCAGGCATTCTTGTGCTCACGCAAAGCGAAGCCAATCTGTACGAAGAAGCGCCCTGCATACGCTGCGGCCGCTGCGTGGACGTCTGCCCGATGGGCCTGCAGCCCGGATTGATCAATAAAGTCATCGACGCCGCCGATTACGGCAGGCTCGAAGAACTTTCGCTTTTAGATTGCATCGAATGCGGTTCGTGCAATTATATCTGCGCCGGCCATGAAAGGCTCGTTCAAAAGATAAAGATCGGCAAGGTAAAACTTCAGGAAATACTCAAGGCGCGAAAAGAAAAAGAAGCTCAGACGAAAAAAGACGATAAAAAATAAGCGCGCGTTAAAGCCGCTTTCAATAAGTTTTATCGCGAGTTCGCGTGTTTTATAAAGTAAAATTTGCGTTTTAATCAATTAAATAAACATAGTAAAAAGTTTTAACGAAATGAGGGAAAGGTAAATTGGAAACAAAAGACAAAAAATGGATTGTTGGCCAGGGCTCTCATATTTACTTTCCGCAGGACACCTCGAAAATAATGTTTCAGGTTATCCTGGCGCTCCTGCCCGCCTCGGCTATGGCCGTTTACGTTTTCGGTTTCGACGCTTTGAAGGTGCTGCTTATCGGCGTGATAAGCGCGGTCGCCGTAGAAGCGCTGATTCAGAAATATTTAATGAAAACTCCCGTTACTATAGGCGACTATTCGGCTGCCCTGACGGGACTTCTTCTCGCGCTCAACCTGCCCGCCAGCTCGCCATGGTGGATGGTATGCATAGGTTCGCTCATATCCATCGGCATAGGAAAACTGGCGTACGGCGGATTGGGACAGAACCCTTTCAACCCCGCTCTCGTGGGCCGCGTGGCACTGCTTATAGGTTTTCCTGCGCTGATGACCGATTGGAGCGTCACCGGCGGATACCTTTCGGAACTCTATCGCAAGATCCCCGCGGAAGCTCTTACCACCGCCACTCCGCTCGGTTTTATAAAAGCCTACAGCGGCTCTAATTTTACGGCAGACCTTGTGGCGTATTTCAACAGCTATTCGATAAATTTAAAAACGCTTTTCATCGGCGCAACCAGCGGTTCCATAGGCGAAGTGAGCGAACTGGCGCTTTTACTCGGCGCGCTTTACCTTATTTATAAAAAAGTTCTTAACTGGGAAATTCCGGCCGCTTTCATCGGTACGGTAGGGATTATCGCCATGGCAGCCTATTACGTTAAACCTCAGGCCATGCTTTTGCCGCATTACCACCTGTTTTCGGGCGGCCTTTTCCTGGGCGCGCTTTTCATGGCTACCGATATGGTTACTTCGCCTTTCACTTTCAGGGGAAGAATCGTATTCGGCATAGGCTGCGGCGTACTTACCATGCTTATAAGGCTTTACGGCGGATATCCCGAAGGCGTGTCGTTCGCGATACTTCTTATGAATATATTCGTTCCGATTATAGATATTTATATAAAACCTAAAAGATTCGGAGTATAAAAATGATGAAAAGAGGAAGTTCAGATTTAAAACTACTGGTCGTTCTTACGGTTTTTTCGGCTGTTTCCGGCCTTCTGCTGGCGCTGGTAAACGACGTCACCAAAGACAGGATAGCCATGGTCAAGGTTATTAAACAGCAAAAAGCGCTGCTCGAAGTGGTCGAGCCTTTCGACACATGCGAAACGGAAACGCTTTTAAACGATCCGTTCGACCCTGTCGAAGCGTTCACCTGCAAAAAAGCCGGTGCTGTAACGGGTATCGCGGTTAAAATATCGTCGCGTTTGCTTTCAGCGGAAGAAATGAAAAAATTAAACCTCTCTGATTCGTTAAAGCAGCCTCAGGCTTATGGCGATCCTATAAAAATGCTCGTCGGTTTTTCGCCGGCCGGCAAAATAAGCGGAATAAGCTTTTTAGAGCATAAAGAAACGCCGGGCCTCGGCTCTAACATCGAAAAGAAAGAATTTAAAGCCAACTATGCCGGAGCTATGGTAGAAGGAAAAAAATGGAGCGTTAAAAAAGACGGCGGCGACGTCGAACAGCTCACCGCGGCCACGATCACTTCGCGCGCGGTTACCGCTTCCGTTGTAAAGGCCATTGAAATATATAAAAACAAGGCGAAAAGCTTAAATATAATCAAATAAAAATTAATGAGGTTTTCTTATGAGCATAAACTTTAAAAATGAATTATACCGCGGCATCGTCACGGAAAATCCTATTTTTAGAATAGTTTTGGGCATGTGTCCGACGCTGGCCACCTCTACTTCGGCCATGAACGCTCTGGGCATGGGCGTTTCGGTAATCGCGGTTCTTACCTGTTCAAATATGGTTATTTCGATGCTTAGAAACGTTATTCCCGATAAAGTTAGAATACCGGCTTTCATAGTAGTAATCGCCACATTCGTCACCGTGGTAGATTTGCTTATAGCCGCTTTTATACCGCCTCTTTACGAAGCGCTGGGCATCTTCATTCCGCTTATCGTCGTCAACTGCATAATACTCGGCCGCGCGGAAGCGTATGCCGCTAAAAATCCCGTTCTTCCATCTATAGTCGACGGAATTGTAATGGGCATCGGATTTACTCTTTCACTCACCATGCTGGGCGCTATGCGTGAATTCTTATCGGCGGGCATGATCTTCGGTTATGCGATAGCTCCTTTCAAGCATCAGTTCATTTTAATGATACTGGCTCCGGGCGCTTTTATAACTCTCGGATTGGTCCTGGCAGGCATTAATTTTATTCAAAATAAGGAGAGCTAATATATGTTATCGTCTCTTTTATCGATTTTTATCGTATCGGCTTTGTTTAATAACGTTATCATGGCGCAGTTTCTTGGAACCTGCCCGTTCCTCGGCGTTTCTAAATCTATCGAGACGGCCAGCGGCATGGGGCTTGCCGTCATATTTGTAATGGTGCTCGCTAATATCATTACGTATTTCGTTCAGCTGCTTTTAATATGGGCAAAAGTTGAATACCTGCAGACTCTGGCTTTCATACTCGTAATCGCCGGCCTGGTCCAGATGGTAGAAATCATGCTCAAAAAGCTTTCGCCCGGCCTTTATAAATCGCTTGGCATTTATCTTCCGCTTATAACCACAAATTGCGCGGTTCTCGGCATCGCGCTTCTGGCTATCAAGAAAAATTACGGCCTTTTAGAGTCCGTCGTTTACTCTTTCGCTACGGCCTTCGGCTTTTTAGTAGCCATAGTCCTTTTCGCGGGCATCCGCGAACAGATGAAATACAGCACCATACCGCGCTCTATGGAAGGGTTCCCGATAGCGCTTATCACCACGGGAATAATGGCCCTTGCATTCATGGGATTCGCCGGCTTTAAACTGCCGTTTTAACCGGCTTGATTTTAACGAATTCTATAAACGGAACAATATTCTATATAGTGAATATTGTTCCGTTCTTTTAACGGAGGTTTTTTTGGACGCTAAAAGAAAGGCGCTTACCGCTTTTATAGGTTTAGCCGCGCTGGCGTTTCTTATTTTTAACGCCAACCAGGCCGGCCCGGTCAGTTATAAATATACGCAGCCGGCCATGGGAACTATTTTTAACATAACCGTTTACGGCGCGCAAGAAAATAATGCGCGCGACTCGTCGCGTAAGGCTTTTTCATTGCTTCATTCCATAGAGGCGGAATTGAGCCGTTTCAGGGACGATTCCGAACTTTCCTCGGTGAATAAGCAGCCGGCTTCGTCCCATAAGATCAGCGGACATTTTCTGGACTGCGTTAAACAATCTATTGCGGTAGGCGATTTGACGCAAGGTTATTTCGATATAACTTTTCTTCCGCTTTATAAAGCCTGGGACTGGAGGAACGATCCTAAAAACGAGCCTTCTGCGGGCACTCTGGAAGCGCTGCTGAAAAGCGTCGGATATAAAAAAATAAAACTGGATGAAAAAAACTCGTCGATATGCCTTATGCCAGGCATGATGCTGGATCTCGGCGGCGTGGCCAAGGGATATTCGGTGGTGAAAATGGCCGAGTCTCTTAAAGCTTCGGGCATACACGATGCCATCGTAAACGGCGGCGGCGATCTGGTAATAACTTCTAAAAGAGCTTATGTGATAGGTTTGAGAAGCCCGTTCGCCGGCAGAAATGAAGAAGCCGTATTCGGCAAAATTATCGTCGAAGGCCCGGCGGCGGTTTTTACTTCTGGCGATTACGAACAGTTCGCCGAAATCAACGGCAAAAAGTACGGCCATATAATAGACCCGCATACGGGCTATCCCGCTTCGGGACTTAAATCCGCTACCGTCATAGATGAAAATCCCGAACGGGCGCCGGGCATTTCCGCCGGCATAATAGCCATGGGAGAAAAACGCGCGAAAGAATTCGTCGAAAATAAAAATATCGCGGCTTTTCTTATAAACGAAAGCGGCGAGGTTTATATGTCTAAAAAATTCTTTTCGCTCGCCAGATTTATCGACGGCCGGTAAAAAAATGCCGCGAATATAAATATGCAAAAAAAAGGGCCGCCGGAGCGAGATTTTCCGGCGGCCTTTTTGCTGTTCGGGTTATGTTTTCTATTTATTGTTTTATTATTCGGCCGTGCCGTAAGTGTATTTTTTGATATAGTCTATGACTTCTTTGGCGCTGATATTTACGCGCGCCACCTTCTGGATGTAGTTTAGGTTTTCCGACGTGAAGACTATTCCGTCATCCACGTTGCCCGCTACGGCTGTTTCTTCCAGACGGTAGAAGATGCACATGGGGTGCAGATAATCTTTAGAATATTTCAGGCAGAAATCGTGTTCCATGCATTTGGTTATGCATCTGTCCGTAAAGTCGGACTTTATGCTGCGGCCGGTCGCCTGTTTTTGCTTTTCGGTGGCTTTGAAACGATAAACGCCGGTATCGTCGAGTTCGAAATATTTGTCGATAAAGCTGTTCTTTATGGCCGATCCGATCATGCCTTTGACGGGGCTTTCGAAAAATATGCGCTTATCGGCCTGAAACTGCATGTTTTTCCAGTTGGTGTGGGCGTTGGACTCTTTGCAGATGGTGAAAATCAGGCAGTTGGCGATATGATCGGCGCCGTTGTCTATGATCTGCTGGACATTGGTTTCATTTATTCCGCCTGCGGCGATAAGTTCGGGGACGTGGTATTTTTTGCGGTAGTCGTCGCGGTGGTTTTTGACGTCTTCTATGAAAGCCTGCACTTCGTTTTCAGGGGCGTTTTTGCCGAGGACCTGCTTGGCAAGATGCGTCGCGAAACGCATGAATGTAAGCTTTACGAGCTCTTCGGTGGAAATGAAGTTTTTGATGGAGCTGAAGCCTATGTGTCCGCCGCAGCCGGCGCCTTCGAGCATGATCCTTTTGACTACGCCGCTTTGAAGGACCCTTAAAGCGAGCGACGGATGGGCGACTTTGGGGATTATTTCGAGCTTGAGGTCTTCGTATTCGCCGGTGCAGTTGAGGATTTTAGAATCGTATCCGGCGCTGAGGACGATAAATTTCGCGCCCAGCTTCTGCACCACGCGGGCCACGTTATGAAAATCTTTGGCAACGTACATAAGGTTGACGCCTATTTCGCCGTCGGGGCATATTTCGCGTGCGATTCGCATTTCGCGTTCGAGCTCTGACGGGGTCATTCCGGCGCCGCCCATCGAAGCGACGAAGCCTTCGCGCGCGACCGCGCCGGCCAGTTCGCCGGTGGTGATTTTAACTGCGGCGCCCTCCTGCCAGACTTTTACGTTTTTATTTTTTTTGACTATGGAACCGTTTTCTTTTATATTTTTATTTTGAGTGTCGTTATTTTGATTCATTTTATCGCCTATTCTAGAAACTGATTTAAACCGCGCAAATATAACATGACGCGGATGCGTTTCGTTAATTAGTTTTATTATCGCCTATTTTTCAAATTTTTTCTGCGCCAGATCGAAAGCCCATTTTATATCTTCTTTTTTGCCTTCGGGATAGTTGTGGGCGATTATTACGATGAGCGGGAATTTATCGGCTATGAAAAATGTTTCTTCTTTAAAATAAGAAAGCATGGATGTTTTAATGAGCCCTTTGAAAACTTCCATGTCCGCGCGCGCGCTTTCTTTTAATTCGAGGGCTATCAGGCCGAAATCGTGGTCTTTGTCGTCTTTTTTATATGTCATTAAATTGATAGCCATGGACGTAAGATTGTCGGGGAGCTCTTTTACCTCTGAAAATAAACGGCCTGCGGTGGTTTTTATCTGGTCTTTTCCTTCAATAAGAATGGGGTTGGATTCGAAAGGGATCCTGATTTTTGCGGCCTTGGAAACTAACGAAACGCCGTAGCCGAGCTCTTCCTGCTTTAATATGAAATCTTTAGCCGAAATCACTTGCTGGGGAGCCGCCGGAGGCTGAAGCTGGGCGCTGGCCGTTTCGGCCGGAGCGGTCGGAACGGGAGTGGGGCCTGGAGCTATGGGCGGTTCAACCGGCGGAGCAGCGGGGGTGACTTCCGCCGTGGCGGGCGCGGGAGCGTTAACGGTTTCTGCCGCCGGAGCTGCGGGAGCGGCAGGCGGAATGGGAGCCGGGGTCACTTCGGCGGTGGAAGCCGGCGGCGCCGTGACGCTCGCGGGCGGCGCCGTGACGCTCGCGGGCTGCGCCGCGGCAGGCGGGAGCGTTTCAACGCTCGCGGTCTGCGCGGAAGCGTTCAACTGTATGCTTAAAGTCAAAAGTGTAGCTAAAAAAAGCCCTCTTTTTAAGTTCATTTTATACCTCCAGTATTTTGTCCGGAATATCTCGGAGAATTAATGTAATATTTTCAAGATGAATTATATATTTTATTGGCTAAAAAGTCAAGCAATATTAACCTTAAAAATAATATTTACGCTTGCTGATCCGCCTGCGAAACGCCAGCTGGAAGGTAGATGAAAAAAGCGGTTCCTTCGCCGTCTTTTGATTCGACGTCGATGAGGCCCTGATGGTTTTTAATTATTGAGTGAGCGGCGGCAAGCCCGATGCCGCGTCCGTCGGATTTTGTGGTGAAATAAGGATCGAATATTTTTTTCAGGTTTTGCGCCGGTATGCCGCCGCCGTTATCGCGCATGGTTATTTTAACGTAATTTCCGGCTTTGACGAAACGCTCGTTGGGCTTTTCCACGCTGATGTTTTCCGTTTTTACCGTAATCAGCCCGTTTAAGCCCGACGCCTGCCTGGCGTTTATGGCGATATTGGTGATTACCTGTATGAGCTGGCCTTCGTCCACTTCAGCGTGCCAGAGGTCCGGATGGAGATCGAACTCGCTTCTCATGGAAGAGCCTGAAAGCGAAAACTGCACCGCTTCATATAGCAGGTCGTTAATATTGGCGAGTTTTTTGATGGGCTGGCCGCCTTTGGAAAACGTTATGAGCTGTTCGGTAAGACTTTTGGCCTTGTATGAAACTCTTTCGGCCCGCGTGAGAAGCTCGTATATGTTGCCGTCCTGGCAGCGCCTTTTGGCCAGGGTCACATTGCCGATTATTCCCATCAAAACGTTGTTGAAGTCGTGGGCGATTCCGCCTGCCAGAAGGCCAAGCGATTCGAGTTTGGCGTTTTTGACCATTTCTTCCTCTATTTTTTTCCGCTCGGACACGTTACGGGTGACTATTACTACGTGAGGCTTTCCATCGGCCGAAGTGAAAGTTTTGCCGGAACTTTCAAGCCAGATGGGGTTGGAATCGAATCCCGAATTTCTGAAAATTATTTCGTTCGCGAATCCCTGTTTTTCTATGGTGTCGAACATAGCTTTGACTATGCCGCGGTCCGGACCGTAAACGAAATTTACGAAAGAGCCTCCGTTTTCGCCGGACGCGCCGCAGCCGAGTATTTCCTTGAAGTTGGGGCTGATATAGAGAATCGAGCCGTCGTCGGCGGTTTCGGATATCGCGTCGAGCGCGTTTTCCGCGAGCGTTCTGTATTTGGTTTCGCTTTCCAGCAGGTCTTTTTGTACTTTTTCCCTTTCGGCGATCTGCTGATGGAGATTTTTATTGGTTTCGAGAAGTTCGCGGGTGCGCTTTTCGACTATGCTTTCGAGTTCGTTTATCATATTTTCGAGCTTTCGGTTGGCCAGCAGAAGCTCTTTTTCGGCGGAACGCCTTTCGAGAATATTGACGATAAGAAAAACCGAGAGCATAACCAGGATTATTATTAAAAATATTATGAACCAGAAAATATTTTTATCGACGGAATAGAATGAAAACGGCTGGTTGAGGATAAAGCTGCCTTCGGGTAAAAGCGACTGGTCTATGCCGTGCTTTTCGAGCATTGCGTAGTCGAACATATACCTGTTGGGACTCGTTTTGATTACCGGTATTTCAGAAGCTTTCTTTCCGGTCTTAATCAGCTCCGCGGCCGCTCTGGCGGCGGTTTCGCCCTGCGACCGGCCGCTTATCATCATGCCGCCCGTCACTCCTCCGCCCAGATAAAAATCCCACAGGCCGTAAATCGGCACTTTAGCGGCTTCGGCTATAAGCCGCATGCTCAAATCATAGCTGTAAACCTTTCCGTTTTTATCCCGGTTGAATGTCATCAGAAAAATAACGTCGGTGCTTTCGAGCTTTGAAACCTTTTCACAAACTTCCTGCATGGTTAGATCTTCGAGATATTCGAATGAAAACGCCGGCTCGAAAAGCGATGCGTGCTGCCGGAAAATAATTTTATTTGCGGCGCCGGTAGTGGTTTTGTCGTTTATAACGTATATTTTTTTAGCGCGCGGATGGAGTTTTTTTATAAGCTCCAGGTTGGATTTGATATCGAAAGCTTCTACCACGCCGCTTATATTTCGGCCCTGAATTACCGAATCGACGAAATTATTAACGCCGCAGAAAACGAGCGGCGCGTCTTTGAAAAGTTCTTTCTGGTATTTAAGGCAGAAATTGAAAGCGTCGTCGTCTGCGGAAATAACCGCGTCGATACGCGAATCTCTGTATTTAAGAAGGTAAAGGTCGTGCAGTTTTAAAAGATACTCTTCGCTGAATATATTTTTAGTGTCCATATATTCTATATCCAGGATGCATTCGAACGCCTTTTCGTTTTTCAGGCAATTCTCCACGGCGTCGGTTATATTGCCGGTCCATGGAAGGTTTTTATTATAAGAGTTTATCAGAAGCACGCGGGCTGTTTTGCGTATGGAAGGCGCGAGAATGACCTCATAACTTTCCGCCGCCGGAGACGGGCGGAAAGATGAGAAAAAGACTAATAATATTAACAAAGACGAAAATATATACTTTTGCATTATTTTAACCGGAAAATCATTTCAGGTTGATCGCTCTTAGATAAAAACCGTCGTCATAACAAAGCACTGAATATGAACAATTATCGTAGCGGAAGCGCCAGTAAGTATTTAAATCGATGCCCAGGGCGCCGAGCACCATGACGTTTATAATGAGCCTGTGCGTAACCACCAGAATGGTTTCCGGCCCTGGGGCCGCGGTTATTTCGTCGAGAAAGCGCCGCGCCCTGAGGGCGGCGTCCGCAACGCTTTCGCCGCCTGGAAAAGCGAACTCGGCCGGTTTCTTCATCCAGGTTTCAAACAGCGCGGGCTCTTCGCATTTTACCGATTCCACGCTCCTGGCTTCCCAATCGCCGCAGTTTATATCGGTCAGTCCGTGGTGGATCCTGACAGCCTCCGCCGGAAGTCCGGATGCGAGGACCGCCGTGTGCGCAGCCCTCGAAAGCGGACTAGAAAACACCGCGTCGAAACGGATATTTTCCAGTTTGAACTTTTCGCCCAGCTTCGCCGCCTCGCGCCTGCCTTTTTCTGAAAGCGGCTCATCGGCGGTTCCCTTGAATACGAGCTTTTCTTCGCCGGTAGAGGCGTGCCTGAGAAGGTAAACGCTTTTGGTCATATGAATTTTCGGCCTATCTGAAAGGCTTCCGCCATAAGGGCCTGATTTTTGAGGGCGTCGTCTTTCTGCTGGAGGTTTAATCCCGTAACTCCGCCGACTATATTCATTTTATTGAATTTAATAAAATCCTCCAATATCAGCCTGGAAATTTTCGTCATGGCCGGCTCGGGCGAGCCGCAGGCGACTACTATCGCCGCGCTTTTTCCTTTTATTTCGGAATCGTAGTTTTCGTCGAGAAATGAAAAACATCTATCCATGAAAATTTTCATCTGCGCCGAAACGGCGTTCCAATAAACCGGGGTCCCCATTACCAGGCCGTCCGCTTTGAGCACCCTGGGAGCGATTTCACGCCATCCGTCCTCCAGGACGCATTCTTTTCCGGCCAGACATGCCATGCACGAGTCGCAGGGCTTCAGGTCGAAATCGGAAATATATATCTTGTCTATCGTTCCTCCCGAAGAGCGCACTCCGGCGAGTATTTCATCCACGAGTATATCGGTGTTTCCGTTTACGCGGGGCGAACCGACGATCCCTAAAACATGCATCTATAATACCTCCACATTTTTTTGAGCGGCCGCGGGCCGTTAAAAAGAAGCTATCGTCCGGGCTGAAAGCTTTTCGAGAAGCCTTAAAGTAAGCCCGACTGTGTCGTCTATGTCGTTGACGTTTATTACGGAGGTGTGGCTGTGTATATAGCGCGTGGGTATGCCCAGCACCACGGTAGGAACGCCCGAATCGGAAAGATGCACGGAGCCGGCATCTGTTCCTCCCGAAGAGCGCACCGCGTATTGAGCGTTTAGCTTATCGGCTTTGACGGTTTTTTTAATAAAGTCTATGAAACGGGGGTTGGCTATCATCGTGGGGTCGTAAAGCCTTATCTGCGGGCCGCAGCCGAGTTTGCCCTGCGCCGGGAAGGCGGTTTCGTTGTTGGGCGTGTCGTCGGCGGGCGGGGTGTCTATGACGATAGCAAGGTCGGGCTTTATTCTGGACGCCGATGTTTTTGCGCCGCGAAGGCCGCTTTCTTCGAGAGTGGAACCGACGCCGGCGATTTCGACTTCGTAAGAACGCCCGGCGGCCGCGCGCATGATTTGAAGCATGGCGCAAACTCCGGCGCGGTTGTCGAAAGCTTTGCCGTAATATAGCCAGCTTTTGTTGAGGTCGCCGAACTCGCTGTAAGGAACTGCGGGCGAGCCCAATTCGATTTTATAATCGTTGACGACTTCGTCGGCGGAAGACGCGCCGATGTCGATATAAAGCGCGTCTATTTTAGGGGCCTTCGAGCGTTCGTCGTCGGTCATCATGTGCGGCGGTTTCATGCCGATAACGCCTATTACGTAATCGCCCTCGGTGTTTCTTATAAGCACTTTCTGTGACGGAAGGGTTTGGGTAGTCCAGCCGCCGAGATTTATGAACTTGATGAAGCCGTTCGCCATTATGCCGCGGACCATGAATCCCACTTCGTCTATGTGCGTAAATATGCCGACGGTGGGTTTCGATGAAGTTCCGGCGTTTTTCGCCCGTTTTGAATTGCCGCCCGGGCTTTTGTGGCGGCAGATTATCGAGCCGAGCCTGTCGCAGTCGAAATCGCAGATGTCTTTCAGCCTGCCTTTTATGACTTCGTGCATATCGCCTTCGAATCCGCTGGGGCCGAACGTTAAAGAAAGTTCTTCGAGAAGTTCGGCGCTTGAATATTTAAGGTCGTTTTTTTTCATTTTATGCCCCCTGAGTTTTAATGTGGTCTATATAATGATACGCGTGATGGGCGGCGGTGGCGCCGTTGGCGCACGCCACCACTATCTGGCGGAAATTTCCGGCGCGCACGTCTCCGGCCGCGAACAGCCCTTCGATTTTAGTCTTGCACGTTTCGTCGGTGATGATGTAGCCTTCTTCGTTGACGATGCTTGAAAGCTGCGGGCTGTTTTTAACTATGGCGGTGCTCGGAGCGAGCCCTACGAATATAAAGACGCCGTCGAGTTTAATTTCGGTTAATTGAGAAGTTTTGACGTTTTTAACTTTTATGGATTCGACTACTTCTTCGCCTTCGATCGATTCCAGGACGCTGTCCCAGATGACGTTGATTTTAGGGTGGGCCAGGATCCTGTCGGAATAAACTTTTTCACCCCTGAACTTATCGCGGCGGTGTATGAGATGGATTTTAGA
Organism: bacterium ADurb.Bin243; assembly: GCA_002069765.1. Lineage (GTDB taxonomy): Bacteria > Muiribacteriota > UBA9980 > UBA9980 > UBA9980 > UBA9980. The sequence continues at coordinate 18,558 of MWBZ01000015.1, read as the reverse complement.
TGCGAAATTCGTAAGGAAAAGCGCTTCGGTGAGCGCAGTGTCGCCTCCGCCTATTACGGCTATTTCACGGTTGCGGTAAAGCGCTCCGTCGCAGGTGGCGCAATAAGAAACTCCGCGGCCCGCGAGCTTTTCTTCTCCGGGTGCGCCCAGTTTGCGAGGCAGGTTGCCGTTGGCGAGTATCAGGGCGTTTGAAACGATAGGGCCTTCGGCGGGATCGCAAGTATATGTATAAAATTTGTGGTCTTTAATTTCTATTTTTTGAGCTTCGCACATGGTTTTAATTTTTAATCCGAAACGCACGGCCTGTTTTTCCATTTTTTCGACAAGTTCGGACCCGTTTACCGGTTCAGGGAAGCCCGGGTAGTTTTCAACGTCATAGGTCGTAACGACCTGCCCGCCGAGTATGCCTTTTTCTATAAGAATGGCGTCGAGACCGCCGCGCACCGCATAAAGGCCTGCGGTAAGGCCGGCGGGACCTCCGCCGACTATAATTAAGTCAGTATTTACAGCCAATTTTTAACCTCCGTATATTTATTGATTTTTATTTTATTATATAAATTATAATTTTACACTATTAATGTTTATTTTGTCAATGACTCGATAATTTATATTTACCCGGTAGTTGTAAAAAAATTAATTATAATTTAAAAAGTGAAATATTGTTTTGCATTTTATTCTTTTTTATGATTTTTTAAAAATTTTATGGTATAATTGTTGTAATAAATTCAATTCAAGTTATGATCGAGTGATTATATTTCCCTGTGTTAATCTGATTTTATTAATGTTATCAAACAAAATAATGGATATTTTAAAAATTATTCTTTTCACTCAGTAAGGAGAAATTTATGGCTAGAAAATTCAGAATAAGGCTACTTTTAACGGCCGCCGCAATTTGCGCGATTTTCTGGGCGGGAGGCGCATATTCGCAAACCGTTTCTACGGCCGATTACGATCCGGTCACTTTATATAAGATCGGTCTTGCATGGGATTACCCGCCGTATTTGCTTGTGGATCTTCCGGCGGTTCCGGGCGATCTCTTATTGTCGCAGGGGCCTTTTCCTTACATAGCTCCAGTCATGCAGAAGAGCGGATGGATAACCGGCCATTCGGGCCTTTACGCTGGGCGCAAAGATCACGACGGCGACGGCGTCGAAGAATTCGTTACGGCCGAATCGGCCCGCTATGGCGTTTGGTACGGCTACTTTTACCCGATGCACCGCTTTGAAAAAGGCCACGGCCGCATGGGCGAGTATTTAAAGACGGACACTACGGTTACGAAGCTTCTTAAAAAAGTTTTCGGCGAAGACGTTTCGGAAAAAAATATGGTTAAAAAATACGACGATCTGCTCGACGGAACCTATATGGGCGCCCGCTCTATAGACGCTTTAACAGAAAGCCCCGACGAGTTTTCACTCAGGCGTAAAATATTAGAGTTCGCGCATAATTACATACTTAAGAATTCTAAATACAGCTACGACGGTTTTAAACAGCCTATACTATCCATTTTTAACTCTCTTAACACTCACGGAACCGGCGGGTACGGCAAAGGCCACGCTGAAATGTTCACGTGCGTCGGCCTCACCGAAGCAAGCTACGAATATGCCGGCTTAGACGTGGTCCCGAAGTACGTAGAAGAGACTAACGTAGGGCTGACCCCTTTAAAGCAATTTCTGTATTCCAAACCCGTTTCAAAAATATTCGTTAAAAAAGGCGAAACACAGAGTTTCGGCGTTTGGCATATTATTCACGGCCATAAAAATTATGAACCGCAGGTTATATGCGAACCTGTCCCTGAAGGATGCTCTTTCGACGGACGCGAATTTAAAATCGATTCGTCAAAAATGAATCCCGGCACTTATGAAATAGAATTCCGCTCGGCGCAGTACGCCGACCAGAAACAAAAGGTATCCGTAATAATAACGCTTGCAAACCAGCTGCCTGAGTTCGATTTTAAAGACGTCGCTAAAAATTATAAGGGCCTGGGCAGGGCGAGCGACGAAGTGAGCCAGAAAGTCGCCCTTGCGGTGACCGAAGCCAAAAAAGCCAATAAAAAAGAGCGCGACCAAAAAATGATGGCTTGCCTGGATTACTGCAAAAGCGTAGACGATGTCGTCACCGTCGCTAAAAACGTAGAAAACGGCGCAGCTCGTGATATCGTACTTTTAAGCGGCCTCAAATACGCCGGCGGTATTAACGACCTGTATAAACTCGCGATGTTTACCGATTCCAATATTACCGTAAACAAGATACTTTTCGCTCCGCTCGGCTATGCGGTGCCTGGAATTTCCGCCGTAATCAATAAAATTCGCAATTCGGGGGCCTTCAGCCTGTTTTTTAACCGCGAATGCGCTAAAGAATTAAAAAAGCTTACCAGCTCCGATTTCGTTTTTTCTCACAGCGTGAATATCGCTTTCAAGATTTCGTTCAAAGACATAGCTTCGATGAACGCGCAAAAAATAAAAGGATATCTCAAGTTCCTTTGCGCCAATCCCAAAGAGCTCAATAAACTCGAAAATTCATATCTGATAAGCCTTATTCAAAAAAGGGTTTATTTCGCGATAGCTTCCGGCGATAAAGCGGCCGATGAAATACGCCGGATCGTTGCCGAAATGTTCAACGAAGCGGTTTCGAAAGTAAAAGTAGAAGAAAATCCCAACCGCATGAATATTCTTTCCGACGAACAGAACGTGGCGCGCTTTTTAAACACCATGGTTCAGAGTTTCGACGTTAAGGGCGGATGGCTCGAAAAATCGTTCGAAGCGGAAAAAGCTTTTATGAGCGGAGTTTATGCGAGCGCGGCCCCGGTTCCGGGCCTGGCTTCGGCCATGAACGCGGCGATGGGGTCGGCGAGCGAAGGGCCTTTCGCGGAGCTCAAGATAAAAGGAAGCCTTTCCCCCGAACTCATTTCAAAGATAGACGCGGATAACGGCACTAATTTTTCGTTGAATTTGTCGGCGGCGCCGGAAGATAATTCTGCGGCCGGTCAGGGCGGCCAAACATCCGTTCTGGGGGCCGATTCTTCGGTGCCTGCCGCGGCCGAAGCTGAGGCGGCGCAATCTTCAGACCCGCGCGTCAAATCGGCTTATGAAAAATATAAAGTTTCGTATAAAAAATACGTTAACGCGGTAAACAGCCAGGCCGGCGAGCGTGAAATGAACGCTCTGACCGAAGAATTAAAGGCGAATTTCGCCGAATATCAATCCGCCCTCGGCAGGTAGTTTTCGGGGCGAAAATCGAAGTTATTAAAAAAATAAATTAATAATTTATTGTTATCAGGAGGAATTTTATGAATCGATTAAAAGCGTTATGCGTGCTGACTATTTTAAGTGTGCTTTTGAGTTTCGGACTTGCCTCTGCCAATGAAGCGCAGAATTTGTATAAGGCCTATCAGTCTTCTTACCAGAAATATTCAGAGGCGCTTAAAAACGATCTTCCGGAATCCGAAGTGAAGGCGCGTTACGCCGAATGCGTCGAAGCGCTTGAAAATTATAAAAAAGTCTCCGGCGATACCCTTACTATCGCGCCCGTTCAAGCGCCTGCCGAAGCTTCAACCGTCGCGCCGGCTCCCGAAGCGGCAGCCGACGGGACATTAAAGGGCGGTCAGACGGCCGGCGTTCCCGTGCCCGCAGGCAAAGCTAAAAACGACAGGCTTATCGCCGAACTCGAAGAACGTATCGCCAGGACTTCGAACACGGAGCAGGCCAATCTGCTTAAACTCGAACTGGCAGGCCATTATGCAAATTTAAGGGGCGATTACGAAAAAGCCAACGCGCTTTTAAAAGAAGTCGGCTCCTCCACCAGAAACTCGGTAATCGCAAAAAAAGCGGCTGACGCCATAAAAGCTAACGAAAAGAAAGCTTTGCAGCAGAATATCATTAAAAATATATATGCGGCCAAAGATAAGTCGAAACAGGCTTACGCCAAATACACTGATTTAAAATGGAGCTCGCCCATCAAAAAAATAGGCGCCCTCGGCTCATATTATATTTCGCTTTTCGGCTACAGAAAACAGGTCGGCGAATATAAAGAATTCAAAAAAGAAAACGAAACGGAAAAGCAGCGCGCGCTTTTAACCGACTGGTCTTTCGATACTGCTACCGATTCCGAGGTTTCGCCGGGCAACGATATCACTTTGCTGCTCAATGGGAAAAAGTCTTTCGCGAAACGCCACGAGCTGGCCGAACTCGCGCAGTCTTATATCTACCTTCAATACCTGTCTTATAAAAACGACGAAACCGGCAATAAGCTCGCCGACGTGCTTATACGAAAAGCCGGCCAGGGCGTGGACGTGCGCGTAATAATAGACTACTGGACCACGTTCAGCTATAAAAAAGACATAGTCTATAAATTAAGGGCCGGCGGCGTTAAAGTAGCCCTTTATAACAGCCCTTTCAAATCGCCCGTTAGAATCAACAACAGAAACCATCAGAAATTGTTCATAGTCGACGATCTTTATGCCATCACCGGCGGCATGAATATAGGCGACGATTACGCCAAAGGCTCCATAGTAGTGGAAGGCTGGCGTGATACCGACGTTATGCTCGAAGGACCGGTTATAATGCAGATGAAAGAGCTTTTCCTTCTTAACTGGGCCACGGGCGATAACCAGAACTTCTTCGTGCGCGACGACGCGAAAGAATTAGAAAAAGCGCAGAAAGAAATGGAAAAATATCAAATAGACAATTCGTCCATGTATAAGCCGGCGGACAACCCAAAGCTTATCAAAGAAGTGCTTCGCGAATACTACGCCGAAGCGCCTAAAGTATCTAACGTAGACGTCCGTTTCGTCGCTCATTACCCTACAAATAAAGACGACCATGTTTTAGAATGCCTTACCTGGTATATCGACCGCTGCTCCAAAGAAGTCATTTTGCAGACGCCTTACTTCCTGCCTTCGAAAAGGCTCGAAGAAAGCCTTATAAAAGCGGCGGCGCGCGGCGTTGACGTCAAAATAATAACTAATTCAATGTATTCCAACGACATGGGTAAATATATAGTTTACGCCAGCCACTACTTCTTCAAAAGCCTCATCGAAAAAAATATCAAGATTTACGAATGGTACGGCAGCCAGACTCTCCACGCGAAGTGCAATTATTTCGACGGAGTGGCGGTCACGATCGGATCGTATAACCTCAATTCGCGCAGCAACAAGCTCGACGCCGAAGAAATGGTCCTTATAGAAAACGCCGAATTCGCTAAAATAATGCACGACACTTTCATGCAGGACCTTAAATACTGCAATATAATAACTCTCGAAGAGGCCGCAAAGTGGCACGAAAGCTTCAGCGAAGAAATGAAGATGAAAGTATTCCATCTCGTGGATTTCATGTTCTAAGAATATAAAAAATTGAATATATCTTTCAGATAGCGGTTTATCGGCTTATTTCAAGCAGATAAGCCGTTATTTTTATCCGCTTGTTTTTTGCGGCTATATCCGCCGCCGTTTCTCCCCGCGGTCCCCTGCGGCGTATATCGGCCCCGCTTTCCACGAGAAGCTTTACCGTTTCGAGATGGCCGGTTTCGGCGGCGCGCATCAGCGGCGAAAAGCCTTTTTCGTCCGCCAGCTCGACGCTGGCGCCTCTGGATATGAGGTAGCGCGCGAGGGCGCAATTTTTTGCCGCTACGGCCCAGCAAAGAAGAGTGTTTCCGCAGGCGGCTCTGTAGTCGGGGCCGGCGCCGGCGTCCACAAGCATTTCTATAATAGTGTTGTAATTTTTGTCCATGGCATAGTCCAGGGCGGTTTTTCGCCTGCCGTCCTTTATCGATATGTCCGCGCCGGCGGCGATAAGCATGCGGGCTATGTCGTAAAACCAGTTTCTTACGGCGTAGATTAATGCTCCCGCTCCCGATGAATCGACGAGGTTTATATCGGCCCCGTTTTTTATTAAAAATTCAACGGAGTCCGCGTTTCTGGCGTTTATGGCGTGCATCAGCGCGGTGCGGCCGTATTCGTCGCGGGCGTTCAGATCTGCGCCGCCCGCCGCGGCGATTTTAAGGACCGCCGTTCTGGAATTTTCGGCCGCCCACAAAACGAGCTGCCGGGGTTTGTTGTTTTCGAGCGCGTGTTTCGGGCTTTTGGCCGCGATCATTTCGACCATGCCGTCGCATTTTTTTTCGAGCGCGTAGCTGAGCGCGCTGTATCCCCGGTGGTCGAGCCGGCCCGCGTCCGCGCCGCGGCTCAAAAGCTCCCTCGCTATATCGCGCCTCTTTTTTATGGCGGCCCACATGAGCGGCGTTACGCCTTTGTTGTCGGCTAAGTCCAACGATGCGCCACGGTCCAGGAGCTTTTTGACGCACGCGAGGTCGTCGCGGTCCACGGCCCAGATGAGCGGGGTATAGCCGAAACCGTCTCCCAGATTTATATTTGCGCCGGCGTCCAGGAGGATGTCTACGATTTGCGCAAAACGCTTGTCCACGGCCCATATTAATGCCGTGTAGCCGCGCCTGTCGCGCGCGTCGACGTCGGCGCCGAGCTCTATAATATTTCTGGCGAGTTCGAAATTTCCGGCGGCGCAGGCTTTTATAAGCGACGCTTCCGCCGGCCCTCCGCCGTCTATTGACTCGATTATTTTTTTGACGGCTTTTTTATCGGCCGTGACGGCGGCTTTTACCAGCTCGAACGCGTCCGGGACTCCGCTGTCTAAAATCGTGTCGAAGAGGATATCGGCCATGCCGAAATGTTTTTTCCTGGCGTTTTTCGAAGCTTCGATGTGTTCCGAAACGAGCCTGACCACCGTTTCGTTTCCTGAATTTTTGGCGTAAGCGAGAACGTTGTGGCCCGCATAGTCGGCTGCTTTTACGTCGCAGCCGTATTCGAGAAGCGTTTTAACCGATTCGCAATGGGCGTTGAAACATGCGGCCATAAGCGGCGTGTGGCCTTCGAAATCGCGCGATTCCCGGGGAGCCCCGGCCTCGATCAAAAATTTGATGGCCCCGGTCGAGCCTTTATAGGCCGCCCATAAAAGAGCGCTCGCCCCCTGGCTGTCGCGGGCGTCTAAAACCGCTCCGTAGCCTATTAACAGCCTCAGCAGCCGTATGTTTTCCGAATCGGCCGCCCAGATAAGCGCGCTGGCGCCCGAAGAGTCGCGCGCGTTGACGTCGGCGCCGAATTGTATCAATTTTTTAACTTCAATATAATCGCCGGTTTTGACGGCGAAAAAAAATCGCCCGGTAATCTCTTCCGGCTGTGCGTTTTCATAAACGGCCCGGCGTTTTTGAGCGCCTTCGCCCTCGCAGCAAAGCTCTCCGACTTCTTCTATGCGCTGCCGGAAAGAATCGTACACTTTTTTATAATCGGGCGCGGAAAAAATTATATAGCAAACGTGCGCGAAGATAAGTATTATGAAGAGCATCAGGTAATATTTTTCTTCGGAGAGCGCATAATAAAAAGCGGCGGACAGAGCGGCCAGCGTGAAAATTATCGCGGCTTTATTTCCCGAACGCTTTGATTCGTCGCCGTAAATTTTTTCATTTATGAGCTCCCATTTAACGTCGAGCAGGGCGCGTATAATTTTTTTATCTTCCCGGCTCCAGCGGATGTTTTTATATAAAAGCGCCTTTATATAATCTTCGACGCTTTTTGTGAACGGCCGGGTTTCATCTTTCTTAAAGCGGGTTTCAAGCTTTAAAAGGCCTTCGTAAAGTTCCGCGTCGGCGGAATTTTTTATGCATTTGGCTATTTTATAATAGCCGCGGACCCTTTCGAGCTGTTCGTAAAGCCCGGCCATGCGGTTGCTGCTATCGGCTCCGTTTATGAATTCGCCGGCTTCGGAAAGGCTTATGAATAAGTTTTCGTTCCTGAGGTTTATAAACTCTCTGGCGGCGCTTGAATAACTTTTATAATTTCCGTCGAAAAGAGCGTTTTTAATTTCGAGAGGCAGTTTGTAAGACTGGCTTATTTTTTCATACTCTTCGCCAGCAAATAGCATTGAATTTCGTTTTAATTCGGTAAGCGCGCCGATAGCATCCTGCAGTTTTTTGTCGGTGTCGCGCGCGAAATCAAAGGCTAGCCCGCCGGGGATTATATATCCGGAAAAATTTTTTTCGATTACGGCTTTTAATGAGTCTTTAACCACCTCGGCCTGGCTCGTTTCGCCCGTATTTTTCGCTCGCCTGCCGCTTTCTGAGCCCAGTATGGTTTTAAGGGAGTTATGGGCGATTTCCAGGCGGTCTTTCTTGTCGAGAAAACCGTAAGAATACCTGTCGAAAGCTTTGAGCCATGAGCCGATCTGGTCGCCGGCGTTTTTAATTATGCCGCCGGCTTCGAGAAACGCTTTATAAAGCGATCGGTCCAGAAGGCTTTCTATTATTTTCAGTTCGTTTTCGCCGGCGCGTTCTTCGTGGAGCGCGTTAATCATTTCCAGAAGGCTTTTGGCGGTTATGGGCGAATCGAACAGGACGAACCCGCGCCCCTTTTTTTCTCCCGATTTGCAGGCCCGGCCGGACGTTTCGCCGCCATTCCCTCCCGCGAGCCATTTTCTTACATCGGCCGCGCCCCATCTTTTTTTAGCGTTTTCATTTAAAAGGCCTTTTATGAGCGATTTTAATCGCGCCGGAATTTCCGGCGGAAAGTCCGTCCCTTCTTTCGCGATCGAATGGGTAATATATCCGCGTTCGGCGCTGTAGCGAGGATATTCGCCAAGCGCTGTTTCCAGCAGGGTAAGCCCGAAACTGTAAAAATCTTCGGCCGCGCTTTCGGGCGTCAGCGGCGAAAGAGTTTCGGCGTCCTTTAAAAGCGTTCCTATCGGCGTCAGGCCGGTTATTACTATATTCGAAGGTTTGATTCCCGGCGAAGACAGATTGCGGCAATGGAAATAGTCTATTATCGAAAAAACGGACTCGATAATGGCTGAAAAAGTTATCTGCCGCGAGCTGTTTCTCGCGGCGTTAAAAATGCCCGCGAGCGTGCCGAAATGCGGATACGGCGATATTTCGTACCAGCAGGAGGAGTTCTGGAAAAATCCGTAATCGGTTATGCTTAAAAGTTTTTCTCGATATTTTAAGCCGGTTTCCATGCGTTTTTTGAAAAAGCCTTCATCGTCGGGGTCGGAACGCTGCCTGTAAAAGGTAAGCAGCGCTTTTTCGTTTCCGCGCAGGAGAAGATAGCTTTCTATAAAAGCTTTTAAAACTGGAAGGCGCCTGACGACGGAATAGTTTTTGAATCTGGCGGCTCCGTCAGATATATTCAATATTTGCGAATTGTTTAGCATGCAATGAATTATATAGCATAGCTGATAAAAAATCAAGCCGGCCTCCGCTGTTTTTATCTTTTTGCGGCGAAATGGATTTGCGGTGACCGGGCGTTAAAAAAACTCAAAAACTTGACAAGCGGTAATATTTTTTATAAAATTAATGTATCAAATTTTAAGCAGGGGGTATTTAGATGAGTATTCTTAAAAAAGCTGCCGCCATTGTAGTAGGCGCTTCATTATTCGCTTCCACCGGCGCTTATGCCGCGGACCAGCAAGCCGTCACTTCCCCGAAAATCGATGTTTCAGGCGAAACCTCTAAACATTACGATCCCGCGCATGTAGGGCATTCTCACCAGTGCAACAGGTGCAAAAAAACCTACAATCAACAGGGCGACAACGGCCCCTACTCGCAGGGAAGCAATATCTGCCCCTACTGCGGGTTTGCCAACCCCGTTCCGCCTTCGCCGAATAATCCGTATACTCCTCCAACCCCTCAGCCTCAGCCGCCTTACTATCCTCCCGCGCCTCAGCCGCCGTCGCCTTATTATCCGCCGGCTCCGCAACCCGGATACGGCGAGAACGTGGACGAACTCATCCGCCTATGGGACCGCGCTTCCGATTACAGGACCGGCGATAACATCATAGTGGCTGGAGCCAGCCGCGTCACATCGCTTAAAGGCATCTGCCGCCTTGCCGTAAAAGCTTACTATAACGATAGCTTTAATTCCATAATCGCCAACGCCAACCGTCAGAATATAAATATCGACGTTACGCCGGAAGAAATAATTTACTTCTGGGATAAATGCAGCCAGTACGACAAAGCCGACGCTCTCGCTCTCGCGGCCGTCAGGCGTTTGAACTCGGTAAAGGCCATGCTGCGCGTTACTACTAAATTCTATTACGCCGGCACGGCTAAAAACCTTCTCGACTACGTAGATTCAATGTTCGGAAGGCTTTACGATCCGCCGAGCGTTTCAGATCTTAAAATTTACTGGAACAAAGCTTCTAATTACGAAATAGCCGACAGAATATTGCTCACCGGCGCCCGTTACATGAGAAGCGTTACGGAACTCGCCGAACTCGCTAATAAAGCGTATTATCAATCAACTACCCGCGCTATCGAAGCTATGTATTCCTACATCGGCCAGACCCCTTATGTTCCGCCCGTTCCCGGCCCGCAGTATCCTTACGGCCAGTTCGGCAGCCCGCGCGCATACGAAAAGCCGCTGGAAGAAAGCCTTGCCGCCGCCAAAAAGAGCGCATCTGCAGAAGTCAAACAGCTCGACGAAGAGGCGCTGGCTAAAATCGCCGAAGCGAAAGCTGCGCTCGACGCCGGCGATACGTCCATCGGCCTCGACGCTAACGATATAAACACTCTGAATATAGAAAAGATAAATAAATTCACCCAGGCTTTCAGCGAAAAGAAATTTAAAGATTCCGACCTTTTAAGATACACTAAAGTGACCCTTGTGAAAAGGCTCAAAGAAGCTTCGCTGACCAATCCCGAATTAAGAAGCCTGCTCGAAAGAATGAAATAACCGTATCACGGCCTTATGGCATTATAGCGGCATCCGCTTAATAAAATAAAAAAAACAGGGCATGAATGTTTTCATGCCCTGTTTTATATGTACGATTAAGTAAGAGTTCAGAAATGAATAAGAGCCATTATTTTATTCGGTTTTCCGTATCTACGTCGATTATTCTAAGCGCCTTTACCGCTTCAACGAAAAGGGCCGTCATATTGGGGCCGAGAACGCTTTCTTCCGACGCGCAGAAGGAACTGAGGCCGTCTCCGCCGCCGGAAGTGAATTCGCTTGTGGCGAGCGTGTAAATTTTATCGTCTTCGAGCGGCTGCCCGTTTAATAAAAGGTTTTTCAACCTGCCGTTTTCATATTCTACGCGCATGCCCCGCGAAACCTGTAAAAAACCGCCGAATTTCCCGGCTTTGTTAAAAACGCCGTCTTGACTCATGAGAATTTCTTCGAAAGTGCCGTCGGGATGTACGATCGTTTTAAATTGTGCGGGGTTTTTCCGGCCGTTCGACCAGTAAGTCGCTGTCTGCGGAAAAGACTGCGCGGCGACGTATTCAAACGCTTTTTTAATATTCGCGCCTTTGATTTTAAGAATGGCCATGCACTGATTGAACGGGAATGTGTTTATGCAGTCGGCCGTCTTTATAACGCCTTTAGGTATGCTCGCCCTTATGCTACCGCCGTTAACGACGGCCATGTCGGCTTTTGAATGCTGCAGAAGAATATCGGCCAGGAAATCGCCGAGGTTGGTCTCCACGCTTCTTACCAGATCGCGCTCGCCGACGAGAGTTTTTACAGCTTCGCCGATTTCCGTCATAACTTCGGCCGCTATTTTTTCGGCGTATTTATCTACGATTTGCTGTACTGCGGCGTCTTTTGGAATTGATTTATCCATGCGGTTGAGTTTCGCGCCGCATAATTTAACGCTTTTGGCCGCGGGGTCGAAGGCTATATTCAATTCGCCCACGAATTCGCCTTTTTCAAATGCCTGGCATACCGCTACGGGCTTTCCGCCGGCGCCCTGTAAAATAACGGGGCCGTCGAGTTTCGTGTGCGAGTGCCCGCCTATTATAATATCTACGCCGTCGAGTTTCGGGGCTATTTCGAGGTCGGCTTCATAGCCCATGTGGGAGAGTAATATTACCATGTCCGCGTTTTTTTCTACTTCGGGCATTATGCGTTTTATGGATTCCAGCGGGTCTAAAACCGTGATGCCGCGCATGTGTTTTTTATCCACGACGTTGGCGAGGTTTTTGGTTATAGCGCCTATGAAGGCTATTTTAACCCCGCCGATTTTTTTGACCGCATACGGCTTGATTTTGCATCCGGCGCAGGGATAGAGCGCCGCGTCGAACTCGAGGTTGCAGTTGACGAAATCGAAAGGCTGAAATTTCAAAAGCGTTATGAGCCGGGATGCGCCCTCGTCGAATTCGTGGTTGCCGGGGCACATGACGGCGTAGCCCGCAGCCGCGGCTGTTTTAAATTCCGCGGCGCCTTTGAAGAAGTTGAAGAATAAAGTGCCCTGAAAAGAGTCTCCGGCCGATACCAGAAGTGTGTTGCCGTTTTCTTCGCGCGCTTTTTTTGCGAAAGCCGCGATCCTGGCGATGCCGCCCACTTCTTCGGTGGCGCCGCTCGCGAGTGAAACGGTAAAGCCGTTAAGGCAGGAATGTATGTCGTTGGTGTAAAGCAGCTTTAAGGGCACTTCGGCGCGTTTCGCGTCCGGAGCTTTATTTGAGCCGGCGAAGGCCGGCGAAAATAAACTGAAAAAGAAAAAAGAGGATAATGCGAAAATAACGATCCGCCGATAGATTTTGACGTTGAATGAACATAGATTCATAAATTCACTTCGCTTTTCTTATATTTTTAATTTTTATTCAAATGTAAAGTCTGGATAAATGGCCGTTTTAATTTATGGTAAGCCATTTTACTTTAACCTTTTATTATAACATACAAAAATATTTTTGGCAAGGGCGTAAGAAGTTAGCGTATGGGATTTGTTGAATATTATTTTCTTTTGAATTCGAGGTTGAGCACGGAGGGGAGCAGGACAAGCTTGTAGCGGCTGGCCGCGGCCTTTGAGTAAGTAGGGTCCAGGTAATGCGAATATTGTATCTTTCCGCCGGCGGCGAATGAAAGGTGGTCGAGGGTTTTGCAGACTATATTTCCGGTAAGGTCCAGAGGGCTCGCGGGCGATATGTTTTTAACGAAACCTTCCGGGGCGTTGAAGCTCACGTACTTATATTTTTTAGAGCAGTCTATTTTTATGCTTCCGCGGGCGCAGTAAATGGATAAGATCTGGTTAAAAGGCGCGTCGATGCCGCGCGCTTCGCAGTCGCCGTCGTTTACGAATATTATTCCGCCTTCGAGGACTTTCAAGTTGTCGGGAAGCTCCAGCGGGCCGTTTTCTATTGAAACCACGCAGTAGGGAACGCTGAGACTGCGGCCTTCAAGGCATTCCTTGAAGAATTCGGCGGAGTTCTTGTACCGCTTTTCTATGCGCGATTTCAAGATAGAGGTTATATCGGCCGCACCCGGGTCGCCTGAAAAAATAGTGGTTTCTTCGCCGGAGGAGTTTTTGAGCGATATCTTGAAATTCTCGGCGTTAAGGTAATCGTTTATTTCCGGATCCGTCAATTTATTGATAGTGCCAGCCTGGATATTTTGCGACATGAAGCCGTCGTAGAGCATGTAATTGTAAGAGCGGTTGTACGGCTCCTTGATTATTACGCTCATTATTCTGGCGTAGTTCTGGTAGGAATTAGCGCAAAATTCCTTCCAGCTGGAATGTGCGTCGCCCGAACGTATTTTAAAGAGCGTCGGCAGCGAGGAAAGATCGGTGGACGCGGAGAAAAAATCGTTTTTATTATTGAGGCTGTTTACCATGACGTATTCCAGATCGGGCGTCACATCGACCCTGGCGTTCTGGTTGAGGTCGTTTACCAGGCATTTGTAAACGGGATAAGACTGGTAAACGCGGCCTATCACGAGCGTGGCAGAAGGGGCGCTCTGGCTTCCGAAAAGATGGAGCGTGGACGAAAACGGCGGCAGCCCCATATATTTTTTCATTACGTTGGGCGCCGAGGCGTCGGTTATGATATCGTAATAATAGCCCAGCGGGGTATATTCTATTTGATAGCCGCCCGGCGGGTTGGGCTGGACGAACGGCACGGCCCCGCCGAGGTTGGAATAGCATCTTGTAACGCCGGGATTGAATCCCGCGTTTATAAAATGGAAAAGCTCGGAATACTGCATGTGAAAGCCGGAAGTTTTATTGAGTATGGCTTCGCTTCCGAAGTATATATAGCCCCTGTTGAGATATGCTTTCGGGCTCGTGGAAAAGCCGGCCAGGGATTCGTCTTCGCCGGGATTGTGGTTGTACAATATCAGCGGGAGAAATTTGTTGTGCGTCATAGGCTGGCCCGCTATGGTGTTGCAGAAGAGATTGTAGGCCATTTTGGGGACGGTTTTATTTCTGATCATGAGGGTGAATTTCGAATAAAGCGGCACCGTAGAAAATATCTTTGAAATGCGCCTTTTTATTTTGCATTCGTAGCGTATTTTATTTATAAAAATGGTGCAGCCGACTTCGACGATCACTTTTTTTTCGAACGGATCGCTGTAAGCTTCGCCGGAAGTCTGGCCGAGGTCGCTTCCGCTTTCGCTTTCGCGGGCCAGCGCTTTTATATATATGTTTTCTACTACGGCGGGCTTGAATTGATCGAACAGGGCTTTAAGAATGCCGTCGGAAGCCGGGTCTATAAAAAAATCGTTGTCGTCGGAATCGCTTATAAACCTGGCGAGATCTCCCGAAGGGTCCACGCGGCACTTATATGAAATATATGGATATACCACGTTTACCACGGAAAAGGCGATATTTCTGACCGACTGCAGAAGCATCGTGTAGTGCGCGTGGTCCATGGTGTTCATGGCCATGTTATGGTAGCTGTAGAAAGCCAGATAGACTATGGCCGTGAGGACTATAATCATCGGAATGACTATGCCCCTGCGGCCGGGAATATTTTTTAATATATTAGAAAATAATATATTCATGATTTTTGTTTCTCCGCGCCGTCATTCTGTTTCGGGTTTGGAATATGTCTGCCAGAGCTTCTTATAAAGTTCTATCCTGTCGCCGGTTACTGAATAGCCGGACATTTTAAGGGCGTTTATAAGATCGCCGGTGTTCTGCGTGAGCGATTCGAATTCACGCTCGGCAGCGATATCGGAGGTTTCAAAGCGTTTTTCGTCCGCGAGTTTAGGTTCCGGCTGGCCGTTGACCCTTAAAAATTTGAAGACTTCCGCGAGCGTTTTGAGTTCGGCCGATTTCGCGACGACTTTATCCGGCGAAACTTTGCCGCCTTCGGCCGCGCTGAGTTCCGCGTCTTCTTTGAGAAGGTCGGCTTTTATGGAGTCTATGTTGCGCCTTACCGCGTCCCTGAAATACCATACGCCCCTGGGGCCGCACATGTAAATATCGTAACCGGAATAAGGGTGCCCTGCGGGAAATGGCGTCGGCAGGACCGTTATGGTGAAGCCTTTAGCGGCGGCCGCCGGCAAAAGCGAAACAGGCGTACCGGTTTTATAGATGGGGCCTTCGCTCACTAAATTAAATAGTTTGCGCCTGTCCACGGCCGACTTTTTGGAATATCTTTCGCTTCTGGCGGCGAAAAAAGAGTCGATGGCCTCGAAAATTTGGTTTTCGCCGTTCCAGGTATATTTCATGGCCAGCGCTTCGTCGATTTCGGCGGCTATAATTTTTTTGCCGACGTCGTAAATATAAGGTTCGTCCTCTTTTTTGATTTGATATCCGATGGCGGCCGCCACCGCGCCGAAAAAGAGCCTTATTATAACCTGCACTTCCGCGTATTTAAACTTTGTGGCAAGCACCACCGGCTCTATGAGCGCCGTGTTGGGGCCGAGCCTGAAATCTTCGATTTTAGAGGGCGGTTCGGTGCAAAGCCTTTCGTCCACTTTGGAGGAAAACATAATTTTACCGATAATTTCAGGAGTGAGCCCTCCGCCCATTATTTGAACGCCTCCGGCGCTGGCCGGCGAAACGGATAAAAAAAGGCAAAAAACGAGCGCCGGAACTAAACTTAATAACAAAAATCCGTATTTTATTTTTTTATTGAATTTCAATGCGATCATCTCCTTCGGGACCCGGCCCGTATCTTTATAAAGGATTTCAGTTTAGCGCGCCGCCGGTTTATCTTTGAATTCGGCGTTTTTAACGGTGTTATTGAGCACGTAGGGGAATATGTTGAATGAAAAATCTTTGGTAACCGGTACGGCAGAGCCTTTTTCAAGGTTTTTGGCGAGGATTTTCAGAGAAAGGTTCATGCTCACCGAGTAATCGCCGCCGGACTTAAAAAGTTTGCAGGCGAGCGCCGCGCCGGTTATTTTTCCGCGCGATAAAATATTGGAGCTTAAAAGGTTATTGGCCGGGCCGTGGACCGAACGCCTCAAAACGTCGTTCTGGTCTATTTCGTATGTTACCACGCAGGCGTCGCTTCCTTCGGAAATTATGAAGCTGAACTTTTTTTGGCCTTCGCCGACGGATTCTCCGATCGCTTCGGCGACGGTTTTATCGGTTTTTTGCCTGCCGAGGCTGTCGGCCTGCATTGAAGCGGGATTGATCATGGCGGAGTTGAGGTCGCTTTTAAGGTAGTTGACGGTCAAAACTATGTCGCGCATGCCCTCCATCATCTGGGACGCCAGGGTTTGCTTAAGGAAAACGAATTTATAAACCATCATGACCATGGAAAATATAATTCCGATGAGCAGCGTAACTACCACAAGCTCCGCGGTGCTGAAGCCTTTATGCGTAGCGCATATTAAATTATGCCGCGTTCCCGCGCGGGTTTTATTTAAAAGCCGCGATAATTGCATGATTGGCTATCGTCCTTTTCACCGGTTTTCCGGCGGCGGTTACCGTGTCGAATTTTATCGCCACTTCGATATTGTTTAATTTAAGCGTCGGGTCGTATTTTATGGTTATGATTCTTTCGAAACCTTCGTCCATGGAGGTAAGATAAAGCGGCGGCGAGTCGGGGCCGAAAAATTGCGCGCCGTATATTTCGTTTACGGTCGCGGAGGGTTTAGCTGCAGGGCCGCCGGCGCTATAAACGCCGGGTTTTATGAATGCGACCGGATAGACGTAAAGCTGTGAAGTGACTTCTTCGGCGTAACATGCCGCCTGTATTTCTTTAAGGGTTATCGTCGAAAAATCTTTTTGGGAGAAAAAAGTGGAAAACAAAGGAGTCAGCGCCAGAAACAAAATAACGACGCTGACGATAACTTCGAACAAAGAAAAGCCTTTTGCGTTTTTTTCAGTTCTCATAATTTTTATTTTTTTCTAAACGAACATAATGACATAACCGTCTATTATAATTATACCATATTCAGGGTAATTTTTGGTATGCGCGTAAATAAATATCGTTTTTTTTATTCTAGCGCTTTGACGGATAAAATTGTGATATCGTCGGATTGCGGGGCGTCTTTGACGAAATCTTTTACGGACTTTAAAATGCGGCCGACCTGCTCGGAAGCGCTTTGTGTAGCGTCAAGGCTTTTTATTACAGTTTTGAGCGATTCGTCGCCGTACATACTTTCATCGGCCGCCTGGGCTTCGGTTATTCCGTCGGTAAATATGAAAAGCGCGTCACCGGGTTCGATTGTCGTGACGCCTACGTCGTAAACCACATCGTTGAACATTCCGCAGATTAAATTTTTGGTTTCAAGCGATTCGAGGGTTTTATTTTTTTTCAGAATATATGGCGAAAGATGTCCGCCGTTAACATATTCAAGCGCTCCGGTTTCGATATTTAAAACGCTCATAAATACCGTGAGATAAGCTGTGGATTCGGAATTGTCGGTGAGATAGTTGTTTAAAAATCCCATGATTCTGGATAAGTCGCGTTCGTATTTGATTATGGTATGAAGAAAAGTGCGCGCCGTCATCATGAAAAGGCCGGCCGGAACGCCTTTGCCGGATACGTCGCCCACCAGCAGAAGCAGGTGCTTTTCGTCGAGCTCTATGCAGTCGTAGTAGTCGCCGCTTACTTCTTTTGCCGGAATGTAACTTCCAAAAATTTCATAGCGCGCTATGTTTTTAATGCCTGACGGCACCAGCTTTTTCTGCATGCCGCTTGCGATTTCAAGTTCTTTATCGAGCCGGCGCCTTTCCATCTGGGTTTCTATGCTGAAAAGGTGTTCTATATTGCTGGAAATCTGGCCGGCGAAGACGACTATAGCTTTTAAGTCGTCGTCGGTGAAATTTTCCTGGTTTTCCTTGTCGGTCAGCGAAAGCGCTCCTACGGCATGGCCTGTTATGATTATGGGCACGCAGACGAAGGATTTTGTTTTATAATTAACGCTTTCTCCGGCCTTTAATCCGTCGTGCTCGTCGACGTTTTTAACCAGCACCGGCGTGGAAGTTTCTATTACCTTTGATACTACCGGGCTTTTACGGTCCAGTACGAGATTTTCGATGGGCCTGTCTTCGTTGCCGAAACCTATCGCGGCTTTTAAAATAAGGAATTTGGATTTAGGGTCTTCTATGACGATGGATATTCTTTTGCATTTGAGTATCTTCGACATTTCGACGACGGTTATGTTCAGCAATTCCTGAAGTCCGGTCAGCTCCTGCGAGAGGCGGGCGATTTTATACAGGCCGCCCATTCTGTCGAGCATTCTTTGAAGTTCCAGGTTGGATATATATATCTGCCGCACGTTCTGGTAGAACCTGAAAAATATAGCATGCATTATCAAAAGTGCAAGCGGCGGCAATAAATCTATAAACAGCCTGTATTTTATGACTAAAATCCATGCCGCGC